>DASPKB010000001.1:0-3268 GCA_035628315.1 Gemmatimonadales bacterium
GGCTGATCCGACTGCTACTCCTTACTACAACTATTGTGGTGAGCTGGCAGGTCCCAGAGGCAAGGGTTACTACGCGAGGACGCTGGGATCCTGGAGAGTCTACTTCCTCAACACCGAGTACAGCGGAACTGAGCAGAATGCCTGGCTGGCCCAGGATCTTCCCCTTTGGAGCGAGTCGTATCACATCGCGGCGATGTGGCACATACCCATGTTCGCGAGCGTCTGTGCTCATCACAGTCGGGCCATGGTGTGGCCCTCAAAGACCGGTCCCTGGTGGGACATCCTGGTGAAGCATGGAGCAGAGTTCGTGGCCTCAGGTCATGCTCACCGGTGGGAGCGATTCCCCCGGATGCTGCGCAACGGCTCAGCGTCGTCGACTGGAATCAGACAGTTCCTCACCGGAGTAGGTGGTGTAAACAACATGGATATCCTGACCGTGCATCCCTTGAGTCAGTCACAGGTCATCGCCAAAGGCATAGTCAAGTTCACGCTCCACTCCGATCGTTATGAGTGGTCGTTCAAAGACTTATCGGGAGTGGTAAGAGACAGTGGAGTACAGACGACCAGGAAGACAGTGACTTCTCCAACCCCGCCCGACACTATTCCTGTCGATACGATACCCCAGGACACCACCTGCAGTTAGACATTGTCCATAACTGGAAAATCATACCGCCGCCGGGAGCCCACCCCCGGCGGCGGTTTCGTTTGTTGCTCGCCGCTGGAATCAGCCACTCCTACAGAGGTCTCTCCGATTTTTCTGCCCGGTAGTGAAAGACAATTGGTTCTAGGCGAGACGAAAGCGCTTCAGCAGCGGGGGCGACGGCGGAGGCCAGTGAAGCGAAGGAAGTTCGCACCAGGTATATGGTCCAGGTTACGATGCCCAACAATTTGAGTCCATCCTCGGGTATCGATTCGTATACTCGTTCCTGAACATCGAACATCAGCGAACCCGCGAAAAAGGCTATCGCCAGTAGAAGAAACCAGCTCCCGGTCTTCATGAGTGTGCGCCTGAACCAAGCTACGCACACCAGCGCGAGCGCGCCGTAAAATCCGAGCACCACCGGCTCCGGTATGTACCCGTAGGTCGGAATGACCTCTTCGTGCAGCATGAGCAGGTCGTCAAACAGGAGCAGGGATGTCAAAAGACCGAAGCAGAGGAGCAGTCGGGCAGAATCGGGCTGCCGGTTTATCCGACGGAGAAAGCATGACGTGAAGAGAGAGATTGCCGCGGCGACACACCAGAGAAGCAGCCCCAGCTGCGAGAACAGCCCCAGGTAGAAGGGGGCGCCGACCGCGGACGCGGGGTCCAGAAAGAGGTATCGAACCCGCGTGCCCTGTAGCTCGTACGCGACGACAGGGACCATCAGGGCCAGCAGGGTGAGCCCGTAGATCGCCAATATCAGGGGGGCCCGTGCCCCCAATTGGCGGGTCATGAGTATCTCTCTGGGAGAAAGTCGCTGGTGTTAAGGTGCGACCGTCCAGCGTGTGCAAGTCCCTTGCCGGAAGCCGCCCCCCGACCTTGGAGCAGGACGAGTCTGACCATGCGACCGGGCGGAGGATCCGGTGTTCCCGCTCGCGGGCGATCACCTGTGGGCACTTCTTCCTCGAACTTCGCACTTGCGCCGCCCGGTACAGTATTGTATGATGGTCATCATATGAGCGCTGCCCCCGCCAGGCGATCCGCCTCCAGTCGGAAGGAAGCTACCCACGAACGCATAGTGGAGGTTGCGGCGCGCGCCATCCGGCGCAGCGGCTACAACGGTACCGGCGTAGCCGACATCATGAAGGAGGCCGGTCTCACCCACGGCGGCTTCTACGCCCACTTCGATTCCCGCGAGGGGATGTTGGCGGAGGCGGCCGACCGTGCCGGCGCCGATACCATGGCGTTTCTGGCCCGGGTCGCTGCCGATGCACCACCGGAGCGGGCGCTCGAGTCCATGCTCCGCGCCTATCTATCGAAGGAGCACGTCGAGAGCGCCGACTCCGGCTGCGCGGTGGCCGCGTTAGGGTCGGAGATGCCCCGTCAGGCCCCTAAGGTTCGGAGGGCCGCGACGCGCCGCATCAAGGAAATGATCGATCTTGTCGCCCGACAGTCCCCTGACTGGGGAAAGCCGAGCGCACACGAGCGGGCGCTCGTCACCTTGTCCACCATGGTCGGCGCCCTTGTGCTGGCCCGCGCGGTGGACGACCCAAAGCTCTCCGGCGATCTGCGCCAGGCGGCGCTGAACCACCTCACCCCAACGAGCTGATACCCTATGCACCGATGCCTAGTTTGTTTGCCCTGTGATATGATGTCCATCATATAATGCACGGGAATCGACCTCAACCGAAAGCGAGCACGGTATGTCAGGCAATCAGGAGCAGCAGTTTCGGCCCGTGGCGATCGTGACGGGCGCATCAGGCGGGATCGGGGAGGCCAGTGCGCGGGCGCTTCACGCGGCAGGCTATCGGGTGTTCGGTACCTATCGCAGGCCTCCTGCGTCGAGGTTGCCCGGCATCGAGTATGTGGCCTGCGATGTGACCAGCGACGAGTCGGTCGAGGCCGCGGTGGGGCAGGTGCTGGCCCGGACCGGCCGCGTCGATCTCCTGGTCAACAATGCAGGGGTTGGCCTGGTCGGAGGCGCGGAGGAGTCGTCGCTCGAGCAGGCGAAGTCCCTCTTCGACGTCAACCTGTTCGGTGTGATTCGGCTGACCAAAGCCGTGCTTCCCATCATGCGGCGGCAGCGCTCGGGACGGATCGTCAACATCAGCTCGGTCATGGGCCTGATCCCGGCGCCCTTCATGGCCCTGTACTCGGCCAGCAAGCACGCCGTGGAAGGCTACTCCGAGTCGCTGGACCATGAGATCCGGAGCTCAGGCATCAGAGTAGTCCTCGTTGAGCCCGCCTACACCCGGACTTCCTTCGAGGGCAACGTCTACCAGGCAGACCAGCAGCTCGACGTCTATCAATCGGCGCGAAGGAACGCCGAGGGAGTCCTGCGGGACGGGATGAAGACCGCCGACACGCCGGAGCTGGTCGCGAGCGCTGTGGTGAAGGCTTCTACTGAGGCCAACCCACGCCCCCGCTACACCGCAGGCCGGACCGCCCGGCAGGTCAGTCTCCTCCGGCGCTTCGTTCCGGAGTCGGCGTTCGACAAGAGTCTGCGGAAGCAGATGCGTTTGCCCGCGTAGGGTTCGACCGAGCCAAAACAATTCACGATTACTCCTGAGGAGGTCACCAATGTTCGCCAGAATCCAGAGCCGGGTGTCTGTGATATTGAGCCTGGGT
>DASPKB010000002.1:0-2207 GCA_035628315.1 Gemmatimonadales bacterium
GTTGGACATTCATTGCATCTTTTGGAGGAATTTATGAAGTCTCTCGACAGGATTGCCGCTGGCCTGCTGGTCATCGGAGGCCTCAACTGGGGGCTCGTAGGCGCGGCCAACTTCGACCTGGTGGCGGCACTGTTCGGCCCGATGAGCGCGCTGAGCCGCATCGTCTACGTTGTGGTGGGCCTGGCAGCCGTATATCGCCTGCTCCAGTGGAAGGCGATCGAGCGCCGCAGCTTTGCCGAGGCGCCAACCCTCTCGCACTAACTTCTTACCCCACAGCCTCTTGTACAGCGATCCGGCCGGCGTCGTCCGGCCGGGTCTCCCACCTCAAGGTAGTGACCGTCTGGCGGGCCGCACCATTTGGGATTAAATTTTTCCCAAGTGGACCAAGCAAGGAGGGCCCCGTGGCCAGTTATCCCGACGTCCTGAAGGTGGCGCAAACCCTGGGAGGCCCCAAGGTGCTGCGCGAGCAGGTGTCTACTGTGGCCCAGCTCGAGCGGGCCATTGGAAAGGGGCTTCCCTTCGCCGCGCTCAAGTACGTTCTGCGCTTCTTCCCGGAGCGGCAGAAGAGCCGGGTTCAGCAGATAGTGGTGCCTCGGTCCACCTTGCAGCGGCGGGAAGAAGAAGGCCGGCTGCGCCCGGTCGAAAGTGAGCGGCTGGAGCGGATCGCGCGCCTGGCAACTCTCGCCGAGCAGGTTTGGGAATCGGCAGACGAAGCCCAGAGATTCCTTACCTCACCCCACCCACAGTTGGACAATCAGGCGCCGCTCGACTTGGCCGCCACCGATCTCGGCACCCGCCGGGTGGAAGCCCTGCTCTGGAAGCTGGAACACAGCCTTCCCGTCTGACCCTCGCGAGTGCCAACCGTCTATCGCCTGGTAAAGCGGCGCTACCCGGTATTTGATGGAAGTGGGGCGGCGCTGGAGGGAGCCCGCTGGAACTCGCCCGGCCGTTCAGTGATATACGCATCGGAGCATTACGCTACTGCGCTGCTGGAAAAGTTGGTACACGCCGGGCGCACCGGCCTTCCCGGTTCCCATCACGCCGCTGCCATCCTCATTCCCGATGATATCAGACTCGAGGCGCTCGACCCTGCGACGCTGCCGGGGTGGGATGCGGATGACTCGGGTCCGGCCCGCGCCTACGGTGATTCCTGGCATGCGTCGCTGCGCAGCGCGGTGCTGATCGTCCCTTCGATTCCGGGCCAGCCGATCGAGCGTAACTTCATCATCAATCCGGCGCATCCGGACGCGGTACGAATGCAGGTGGGGCAGCCGTTCGAAGTGGTGTGGGATGGCCGGCTGTTCGGGCCTCCGTTCCGGATGCCGGAGCGTCGCTGAGAGGGAGCAGTAATGAAGAAAATCCTGAGGTGGTGCGCCGCAGCATTCCTGGCTGCGGTGCCAGCGGGAGCGCCCTCTACCCAGGCCGCGGCGCAAGCGCCCTCCGTCGCGGAAAGCCGGCCGGTGCTGCTGGTACCGGAGGCGGTGTGGGACGGCGTCGCCAGCACGCCTCGCGCCGGCTGGGCGGTGCTGGTAACGGGTACTCGCATCGACACGCTCGGTCCCGCCGACCGCCTCCCGGTTCCTGCGGGCACGCAACGGATTGAGTTGCCGGGTACCACCCTGATTCCCGGACTCATCGAGGGACATTCCCACCTCTTTCTCCATCCTTATAACGAGGCGGCCTGGGACGACCAGGTCCTGCGAGAGCCGCTCGGTCTCAGGATGGCGCGTGCCGTGGAAAGCGCCCGGTTGACCCTCCTTGCCGGAATTACCACCGAGCGAGAGCTCGGTACTGAGGGCGCGGCGAACTTCGACGTCCAGCTGAAGCGGGCCATCGACCAGGGAGTAGTGCCCGGTCCGAGGCTGCTCGCGACCACTCGCGCCATCGTGGCCACCGGAAGCTACGCTCCCCGGCGTACCGACTACGCCTTCGAGCCGGGGCAGGGCGCGGAGGAGGCGTCGGGCGCGGAGGAGATCGCCCGCGTGGTGCGCAGCCAGATCGGCTACGGGGCCGACTGGATCAAGGTGTACGCCGACTTTCGCTGGGGACCCCGCGGCGAAGGCCGCCCCACGTTCAGCCAGCACGAGCTGAACGTTCTGGTGGAAACGGCGCGGGAGAGCGGCAGGCCGGTAGCCGCGCACGCTTCGACCCCGGAAGGAATGCGCCGGGCGGTGCTCGCCGGAGTGGAGACGATAGAGCATGGCGAT
>DASPKB010000003.1:0-5031 GCA_035628315.1 Gemmatimonadales bacterium
GGCCCACCAGCACGCCGAGGGCAAAGACTGCGGCAATACCGGCGGCGAGAGCGAGAGGCAGGAAATGTCTCCGCGGCGAAGGACGCCGCAGGCCGCCGTTCCGCTCCAGCCGAATACGCTCGAACACCTCGCGCTCTACCCGGTCGGACAGTGGCACCGGCTCGCGTAGCCGATCGGCCAGACTCTGCATCAGCTCCTGCTCGTCGGCGGGCAAGCGATCACGATTCATGACGATCACCCAACAGCTCGCGGAGTCGGGCGCAGCCCCGCTTCACCCGCATCTTGAGCGCCGACTCCCCTGCCCCGGTCAGCTCGGCCATCTCCTCGTAGCTCAGCTCTTCGACGTACTTGAGCAGAAATGCCTCGCGTTGCTCCGGCACCAGTGCCGCGAGCGCGCTGTGAATTTCGTCCAGGGACACGGCCCCGTCCATCGGTTGCGCCAGCCCAATAGTGTCCGCCGCGTCGAGCGGTGCGTGGCGCGCCGCTTCGCGTCCCCGTCGCACTGCGGCGGTGCGGCAGCAATTCACCACGATGCTGAAAAGCCAGGCGCCGAACCGGGCGGGATCCCTGCAGCGATCCAGTGACCGGTAGGCCCGGAAGAACGCTTCCTGGAGCGCCTCCTCCGCGTCGTTTTCGTTCCCCAGCAGGTGAAAGGCATAGCGTCCAAAGCGAAGCCGGTAGCGCACCATGAGCGGCCCGTAGGCATCCCGGTCGCCCTGGCGCACGCGCTCGACGAGCTCGGCATCCGAGGGCGAGGGCGAATGCGGTGGACTCACTTCTGAGAGACTCGCGCGAGCCGTCATGCGTCACATCTCCACCCGGCGGCTGGGTAATGTGACCGCGCCAGGGAGAGTCTGGTCTATCAGGGTGGAGGTCGTCGTAATCCGGGCCGAGCTGCCCGTTTCACCCTGGTACAGGAGTGCGCCATGCGATTCAGATTGCTGGCCGCCGCCGCGGCCGCTCTCATCCTTCAGGGCTGTGGCGGAGATGCCGCCGGGCCGCAGCCGGACGATCGGGCTCAGCTCAGGCTGGCGAGCGCCTCGCCCGATGCGGGCGCCTTGGACCTGCTGGTAGATGGAAAGACGATAGCGCGCGCCGTGGCCAGCACACGGACATCCAGTCCGGTCGAGGTCGCGGCCGGTCAGGCTACCGGCGAGGTCCGCGCCACCGGCTCGTCCGCCGTGCTCGCCTCGCTGCCTCTGACGCTCGAGTCGGGATGGTCGTACACCGTGCTGGTTGCGGGACCGAGCCGGGCACTCACGGCCATGGTGTCGGTGGACACCGGAGTGGTGGACCCGCCTCCCGGCCCCAACCCCGAGCCGGGCGACAGCGGCAACCCGCAGCCACCCTCACCGGACTACGCAAAATTCCGCATCGTCCACGCGGCGCCACACGCCCCGGCGCTCGATCCCTACATCCAGCCGGCCGGCTTGGAGCTGGATACCGTCCCGGTCTTTCAGCCATTCGAATACGGTAGCCTCGCGCTCATCGGTGACATCATTCGGCCGGCCGGCGATTACTGGGTCGCCTTTGCTGACGACGGTACCCGGAACATCGTGCTGCAGTCAAAGACAATCTCCGCGAAGGTCGGAGAGGTAGTGACCGTGGTGCTGGGGGAGAACGAGGATCGGTCGCTTAGGGTGGACGTGGTGCGTGAATAGCTATAGCCGCGCGTCATTGCAGGCGCACGACGAAAACCTGCATGATCCCGGGGAGTGGCTGATCCGAGTTGCCCCGGATCTGGATAGCCGTGCCCGGCCGCGACGCCCCGCTAACCCGGAAGTACGCAGTTGATCCGGCTCTCACATTGAACGCATCCGAGAAGCTGCTGAAACTGTGAGAGTGCGGAACGAGACGGGCAGTCTCCACCACATTGTTCTCGAGATCGAGCAGATTCCAGCTCGGCAGCTGCAGTGCCGGGGCGCTGCCGGGCACCCGATCGTCTACATAGAGCGTCGCCGCCCATTGGGCCAGAAGGGTCTTTATGGGATGGCCGGTTATCGCTGCAAGAGCGGCGTACCCGGTGGCCGGACTTCGGATCAGAGCCTGATGCAGCCCCTTCTCGCCCCCCGCGTGGTTCGCTCCGAATTGATCCGATATCCACCGAAGCAGGACCCAGGGCGCCCCGTACAACTCGAGACCACTTACACAAGGGCCCGGGTTCTCCGGCTTGCCGGCCAGCCAGCTGCACTCCTCCGGCGCATCGGCCACCCTGGTATTTGGATCCTTGAACCCGTAGTACAGGAACAAGCCGAGAAACGCCTGCGAGTACCAGTCGATCGATGAGGGATCATCGAAGTTGAACGCGATTGCCCCGCCATAATTCTGCCCCGGTGAGCGTCCCTCGTAGGCGTGGCCAGTGACTTCTTCGCCCAGCATGGCCTGACCCTCCAGGACCCAGGAAGGCTGAGGGGGTAGATCGTTCAGGATGAAGCGCTGCCCGAACTGTACGATGTGGGTGAACTCGTGGGCGATAGTCTGGGTCGCAATGGCAAGGACTTGCTCCCGGCTTACCGGATCACCCACCTCTCCGGCCGGGTCCGGCACGATGCCGTAGTAGATCTCCCCTGCGTCGCTTGATGGGCACACGGATTGTGGCACCAGATCGGCCAGGCCGACGTGCCCCACCACCCCTGGATGGAGCTCGTTGACTCGTTTCGTGAGCGCGATAGCGATCCGGCCATTTGCGTCGAGATCGGTGGGCAATCCGAAGTAACCCGTAACGGCGGTATGGATCCGGCTGTCGAATTCATCGCTCATGCGCTGGATGTCCGCCTGGGTGAAACCACCCGCGGGGTTCTCTGGATCCTCCAGCCAGATGCCGTGCTGTCCAATGACGCGCACCACCATCTGCACCTGGATATAGGAGGTGCAGATGTTACCCGCACCGGGGTAGCGGATGGCGATCACATCACCAGGCTCGCTGACCGGAGGTATAGCGGCAGACCGCTGTAGCCCTGACAGCAGCGAAGACCTGTGGGCTCCACCAGCGCGGGGGTAGACCTGCTGCCGCTCGAGAACGCGAAGCCGTGCCTCGGCGGCTGCGCGTTGCTTCAGCGTGCGTTGCTGGATGTCGCTCGGACGGGCGTGCTGCTGGGTCGTGGCTCGGGCCCGGGGCAGCTCGGCCAGCGGGAGCGCCGCTGTTTGCGCGGCCGCTGAACGAGCCGTGAGCCTGGCCGGGGTCAGGCTCGAGACTACGTCCGAAGTCGATTGCACGCCGATGAGATAGTCCTCCGGGGCTGCACTCGGCGCGAGCTGGATGCAGAACTGCTGGGGATCCTGCAGCACCTGCTGCTGACCCACTCCAACCGAGAGGAAGGAGCCCGGGTTCACGTCGTGCGAGACCACGTTGCTCGATTCATTTCCGACCCGGACCTGAACCGGTGCTCGCCGCGCCGGCTGGCAGTTGAACGCAGGCACCTGGATCGTGAGCGACGTCGCCGTTGCTGCTGTTACGGTGGCATCCACTCCGTCGATCCTGACCTCGTTATCGGCCGGATTGCCGCTGAACCCCGTTCCCGTCAGCGTAGCGCTCTGACCTTCCACGATCGGCGCGGGAGTTATCGATGTCAGCGTGACCACTCCCGAGGGGGGCTCTCCCCCGGTTGCGGTGAACGTGACTGGTGAGCCGGTCAACCCGGACCCTGCGGCCTGCGCGGTGTTCGCACCATCTCCCACGGTCCAGACTGCAGAAGCGCGTCCGTCAGCGCCGGTCGTGCTGACAGCCGGTGAGATCGAGCCGCCGCCTGCGGTGACCAACCAGGTCACGTCGACTCTGTCTTTGGGGTTGCCGAAACGGTCTCGAGCCATCACCACCAGTGGCTGAGCGAGTGGCTGGCCGGAGGTGCCAGTCTGGTTGCTGCCGGAGACCGGCTCCAGGCTCGCCGCCGCGGCCGCTGCAACGCTGGCGGTAAACGTCACCCACTCGTTCACCCCGGAGACAGTTGCGATCACCGTATCGGAGTTTGCGCCGACCTCGGTCCCCAGTGTCCAGCTGGTCGAGGCGTTGCCATCCGCATTGGTAGTCGCCTGTGCGGCGGACACGGTTCCGCTCGTGGCACCGGGGGCAAAATTCACGGTCGTGCCCTCTACCGGGGCCCCGGACGCGGACGTCACTCGAACCACGATCGGTTGCGAGAGCAACGAACCTGCCTCGCCATTCTGACCGTTACCCGAGACCAGCCGGACGGAGGCCGGGGTCGGTGCTGGTCCGATATCTCCGCCTCCACCTCCGCACCCCACAACCGAGATTATCAGTCCAGGAACACAGGCAAACGCCAGCCGTGTCGCTCTCGGTGTGCGCCGGGTCATACCAACTCCGCGGGATCGATTGTTAGCGGATTAGAGGTTGCCTGAGAGAACTTACCGCCTGGACCGCAATCCGATAGAGGAGATGAGGTCAAACGGTTAAGTGACTGGCAGTTTGCGGCTTAGGTGCCTGTGGCGCAAGTCACTTCGAGCCTGTTCGCAAGCTACTTACCTTGAGGTATGCTCCTGCCCCATTCGCTTCACTCTGCTGGTCTTCGCAGCTCGCTGTACCAGTTGCGGCGCACTGGATTCGGCGTGCTGCTCACCACCGCGTGCAGCAGCAGCGATCTTGTGCTTCCCCGGGAGGGACCACCCGGGGGAAGTGGCCTCAGGATCGTTGCCGGAGATAGGCAGACCGGCAAAGCGGGAGAGGTGCTGAACCTGCCGCTCCGGGTCGAGGTCACCGATCCGACTGGTGATCCGATGCCCGAGGCAACCGTGATCTTCGAGTTTACCTCAGCAGGCGAAGGTGCGGAGATCTTCCCTTCCTTCGCGACTACGAACGAGGACGGTCTCGCCGAAGCGGAGATGCGTCTGGGCGACAAAATCGGCGTTCAGACCGGAACGGCGCGTCTCCTGCTGGACGGCGATCCCGGTCCGACCGCAACCTTCAGCGCGTTCGCCAAGCCGGCCGGCCACCCGCATAACCGCGAGCCCGAGGCTGACTACAACTGGCACTGCGAAAGTGTGATCTGCCAGTTCACCGACGCGAGCAGCGATTCC
>DASPKB010000004.1:0-2389 GCA_035628315.1 Gemmatimonadales bacterium
GATCTTAGGCCCAGCGGGAGTCCGCTCTTGTGCCCGGCAGCACACCGGACGAGAAGCCGACCAGGTCCGTCGCGTCCCGATATGCCTGTGCCGCCAGCAGCTCACGGCGGCGGACGGGATCGCGGGAGAAGAGGTTCACCACTCCGCCGAGCGCCTGCCCACCGTAGAGCGCAGAGGCAGCCCCGCGGATGATCTCGACCCGGCCAAGATCGAGCGGCGGAATCTGGACCAGGCTCAGCTCCCCGGTCTCGCTTCCATATAGCGGCAGGCCGTCGGCGAGGATCTGGGTGTAGCGGCCCCGAAGTCCCTGGATCCGCACCGCCACACCGCCGAGAGAAGGCGCGGTGGTCTGCACCTTCAGCAGCGCGTTGGGCTCCCGGAAGATGGCGACCGCGGATCCCGGAGCGCTCTGCACCTTCTCCGACACGTCCTCGGGAGCGATCACATCGACCTTGAGCGGAACGTCCTCGAGATTGGTGCCGATGCGGGTGGACAGCACCGTCACCGAGTCGAGCCGGTAGGGCGCCGGCTCCAGCGTGACGGTAAGGCTGATCTCGCGAGCCGGCGCTACCTGCACCTCGATCGTGGTAGGCTCGAACCCGATGCGGGCAACGCTGAGGCTGTGCTGTCCCGCGGGAAGCAGGAGCCGCGCCTGCCCCTGTGCGTCGGTCAGTGCCTGACGGGACCCGGCTCGCACCTCCGACTCGGCCAGCGGAGTGCCGGACTCGCTCCGTACGCTCACGATCACGTGGCCCGCCGGCTCGCCCTGGGCGAAGAGAAGCGTAGGTGCACACCACAGGGCTGAGGTCAGCAGGACCGAGGCTCGCATGCGCCTCAAGCTAGCCTTTGAGCCATGACCGCAACGCCCGGCCGGCATACCGGCTGGAGATCAGCCTGGTGCCGCCCCGGATGTGCACCACGTAGCTTCCCTTCCCGTATGGCTCCAGCGCGGTAATGGCCTGAGCGTTGACCAGCGCCGTCCGGCGGATTCGGATGAAGCGATTCCCCAGCCTCCGGGTGAGCTCCGAAAGAGTACGCCGCACCAGGTGTTCCTCCCCTCCCTGATGTAGCCGCACGTAGTTCCCGGCTGCCTCGATCCACTCAACCGAGTCCACAGGCACGAGCACGAGTCGCCCGCCGCCGCGCACCACGAAGCGGTCGAGCGGTGCGGCTGAGCCGCCCTCGTCCTCCAGCAGCCGGGTCACTCGCCGATCCGGCTCATCCCTCTCCAGCTCGACCCGCGAGGCTGCCCGGTGCCACGCCTCCACGAACCGGTCGGGGTCGATCGGCTTGAGTAGATAATCAACCGCGTGCGCCTCGAAGGCGCGCACGGCGTACCGGTCGTAAGCGGTGACGAACACAATCGCCGGCACGGCGTCGGCACCGACCCGCTCCAGCACGTCGAGTCCGCTCACTCCGCCCAGCTGAACATCGAGGAAGAGCACGTCGGGCGCGTGCTGCAGAATCGCTTCGACTGCCGAGCCGCCGTCTCCGCACTCGGCAACGATCTCAGCGTCGGGCAGCGCGGCGAGATGTTGACGGATGGCGAGCCGCCCGGGTGGCTCATCGTCTACCAGGACGACTTTCATAGGAGTGGGGACGATCTGAATGGCAGCTCGATGGTAACCACGGTGCCACTCCCATCAATCCCGCTGAGCTCGAAGCGGTAGGCGTCGCCATACATCCCTGACAGACGGGCGCGGGTGTTGGCGAGGCCTACACCCTCCCTTCCTCCGGCGGGACCCGGTCCGTTGTCGGTGATCTCCAGTCTAAGACGCTCCCCTGCTCTCTTGGCCGTGAGTCGCACTTTCGCACCGTCCCGTGTGCGCTTGACCCCGTGCTCCACCGCGTTCTCCACCAGCGGCTGGAGCATGAGGGTCGGGATCAACGCACCGGTTACCCCATCGGGGATATCAATCTCGATGGAGAGCCGGTCGCCGAAGCGGATTTGCTGGATCTCCAGATAGGGCGCCAACAGCTCGAGTTCCTGCGACAGAGGCAGCTCGGTGGCGGTTCCGCCATCGAGCGTCCTGCGGAGCAGCTCGCCCAGCCGCGCGATCATCCGCCGCGCCCGGTCAGCGTCGGCCTCCACGAATGCAGAGATGGCGTTGAGCGTATTGAAGAGGAAGTGGGGATGCAGTTGGAGCCGGAGCGTTTCCAGACGAGCCTCGGTCAGGCGGCCCTCCAGGCCGGCGGCTGCGACCCGCTGTTCCTGGTACATCCGCTGATAGAGGAATGCCGCCTGGATACCGAGGATGAGCCAATAGTACAGAAAACCAGTGAGGATGCCCCAGACGATCCCGCTGGTGAGTCCGGCGAGAAAGGTCCAGAGCGTGCCCGGCGGTTGCCATCCCAGCAGAGCGAAGCCGGCGTAGTGCACGATGTCGCT
>DASPKB010000005.1:0-4059 GCA_035628315.1 Gemmatimonadales bacterium
CAGACTGTCCAGCCGGAGGGATTCAGGACCGATGCCGTCCAGCGGCGACAGATGCCCGCCGAGCACGTGATAGCGTCCCCGGAAATCCGTGGACCGGTCAACCACGGTAACCGTGGACGGCTCCTCGACGACGCAGACCACGCCAGGATCCCGGCGGGGATCCTGGCAAATACTGCAGGGCTGGTCTTCAGTCAGATTACCGCAGGTTTCGCAGGGACGTACCCGCTCGGTGACCGAGGCGAGTACGGAGGCGAGCCGCCCGACCTGTTCGGGGGGTTGCTGGAGCAAATGGAAGGTGAGCCGCTGCGCAGTCTTTCGGCCAATGCCCGGGAGCCGTGCGAGCTCTGTAATCAGCTCCTCGATTGCGCTCACCGGTTAGAAGGGTGATGCCAACGGCAGCTGCGGCACTTTCCGCATTTCGGTCTGGAGCATTTCCGCGGCGCGGCGCTGAGCCTCGGCTACGGCCGTCAGAACGAGATCACTGAGGAACTCGGCGTCGTGATCCTGGAAGACCGCTGGATCGATCCAGACAGCCCGGACGGTGCCCCGGCCGTCAGCCGTTACTTTCACCATGCCGCCGCCGGAGGAAGTCTCGATCGTGCGGTTGGCCAGCTCGGTCTGCAATTGTTGAAGCCGGCCCTGCACCTGCTGGCCGAGCTGAAATAGTTGCTGGAGATCTGCCATGCCTTCGGGTAATCCTGCCATGTCCGGAAAGTTCTAGATTGTGGAGGCTACTAGTCTACTATCTCCAAATCTAACGCATCGGCCGCCGTGTCGAGGGCAGGGTCCTTGGCCCGAAACTCTCGAAGCCGGTCGGCCTTAATGCTGGCATCGGACATCCGTTGGGGGCGGGGACTGGGCCCTGGATCACCCTGCCGTGGAACCACCCGAAGACGTACCGGCTGTCCCAGGGTGCGGGACAGAATCTCTTCGACCTTGGCTGCCTCCTGCTCCAGTCGCTCGGCAAAGAGCGGGTTGGGCTCCCGAAAAACGACGTTGAGCCAGGGCAGAACCAGCTCGGCCGGCTCCACCGCTGACAGCAGCTCGCCGAGGAAGCGGCTCTGGACCCGAGCGGCAACGACGATCGCCGGCCAACCCGCCCGAATCGCCTCGATGGACGGAGTGAGCCTGGCCGTGGGCGGCGGGGACGCGGGCCCGCTTGCAGCAGCACCTGGGTGACCGGCCGATTCTAGGTGACCTGGCGTTCTTGACTGCTGGGGGACTTCCCCGCTTGTCCGCTTCAACGTTTCCCCGGCGCCCCTCCCCCCTTCCCCACTTCCCTGCTTCCCCGCCTTGATCACCTCTTCCAGGTCCACGGTCCGGTCCATCAAGGCCCACCGAAGCAGCAGGGTCTCTACCGCTAACCGAGGGTTCACACTCCTTCGGATATTGGTTTCGTCCTCACCCAGAAGCCGGAGCATCCGCAGCAGGTCTCCGGGCTGGAGCCGATCGCGGTACTCCTCTATCGCTGCCCGCAGCCCCTCGGTGACACCTTCGGGCTCGGCTCCGACCTGAACCATCAGCAGACCGCGGAGCGCGTCGGCGGCCCCGGCCATGAACTCGGTCAAATCGATACCGGCTTCGCACAGCCGGTCAATCAGGCTGAATACGGCGGCGGGGTTCTGCTCGACCACGAGCCGGAGCAGCTCCTCGTATACCTCATCATCGGCAAGGCCGAGCATCTCCCGAACCCGCTCCGCCGTCACCGCTCCATCGTCGAAGCTGAGACACTGGTCCAGCACCGAGAGCGCGTCGCGCATTCCTCCGTCCGCATGACGGGCAATCAGGGTGAGGGCGTCTTCATCGGCCGAAAAACCCTCATCGGCCAACACCTGACGCAGACGATCACGAATGGCGCTGGGACCGATGCGGCGAAAGTCAAAGCGCTGGAGCCGGGACATTACCGGCGCTGCCGCCGCCGCGATCTTCTGGGGCTCGGTGGTGGCGAACACGAACACGACGCCGGGAGGCGGCTCCTCCAGGATCTTCAGGAGCGCGTTCCACGCTTCGCGCGTGAGCATGTGCGCTTCGTCGATGATGTAGATCTTGTGATGACCCTCACGCGAAGCCGCATACATCGCGCGTTCCCGAAGGTCCCGCGCGTCGTCCACTCCGCGGTTGCTTGCGGCATCGATCTCGACCACGTCGAGGTTCGCCGAGCCGTTCCAGATGCGGAGGCAGTTCTCACACTCGCCGCAGGGATCTCCAGCAGGCGTCCGCTGGGCGCAGTTGAGCGCCATGGCCAGGATGCGCGCGGCCGTGGTCTTTCCCACGCCCCTCGGGCCGGTAAGCAGGTAGCCATGCCCCACCCGTCCTCGGGAGACGGCTCCCCGGAGTACGGCGGCGACATGATCCTGTACCAGAAGATCACTGAAGCGTTTAGGACGGTAGCGGCGGGCGAGGGATATAGTCATCGAAGGAGTAGGCGGAAAAAAAGAGTGCCTCAGGCACCCCGAAGCAACACCGGACATCGCTTAGCGCTGCTACCGGCGAGGTCCTGACGCGGTTCACGCGCCGGCGCCCTTCGGACCTGAGGCACTCAAAATATAACCCGCCCGAGGGGCGGAAGGAATCGCAGCGTCAGTGTTGCGGCGCCAGATTGGAGGAGTACATGTCGATCAGGTACTTCCAGCTTCCATCGGGCTGCTTCTTGAGCACCTCCAGGAACTTGCCTTCATCCGCTACACCAGTACCGGACTGGGCCTTGGGTACCGCAGTAAACCGGTACTGCCCCATGTTGTAGGCCAAGTCGCCCCGACCCTCGATGGTATCGGAGGCAAGCTCAAACTTGACGGTGTAGGCCTTGAGAAACCCGCCCCAGAATGAGCGGATGGCCGCCTGGCCCTTCTGGGGTGGCAGGTTCGGCGCGAGAAGTGAGGCGTCTCTGGTATATACCGCAGCCAGCGCGTCCACATCCCCTGCGTTGGCGGCGGCCGCAAAACTGGAATCAGCAGCCCGGATCGCCGCCCTGTCGGCTTCGCTCAGTAGGGTGGTGGCACCCCCACCCTCTGCCAACCGGGGCTCAGCAGAACGGCACCCACCGATGAGGACGAAACACAGAACCGCCGCTGGTCGAGTCAGGTAGAGCACGGAACGAACCTCCTATTGAGGAGCGGGGTAGCTAACCGAAAATGGCGCGCTGACGGTCGAGCATCTTCTTCAGCTCCCAGGTTTCCGCTACGACGGCGCCGAGCAGAAACACTATAGCGGTATAGTAGACCCACAAGATGAACAGCACGATCGCACCGAGATTTGCGTCGCCGCCAAGGGCCTCGAGCGAGGCAAAATTGGAGAGGTACAGCGCGTAGAGGCGCTTGGCCACCTCGAACATCACTGCGGTAAAGGTTGCGGCCAGCAGCGCAGTTCTCCAGGGAAGCCGGCGGACCGACGCGTAGCTGTAGGTGACGTAGAACAGGGACACTGAAAACATGAAGGCGAGTAGCTCGGTCAAGTACCGCCCTACGGTCGAGACGAAGAAGCCGAGCTGCGGCACAGTCTCCACTCCGCGCGCCTGCAGAATCGTGAGCCCGGTCGTCAGCAGCGTGTTGGCAAGAAAAAGAACCACCGTGCCTACTACCATCGCCGCGTCGCGGAGCTTGGCCAGTAGGAATATCGTGATGATTCCGCGATACGGCTCGGGCCGGAGCGAGACATCGTAGATGTCGTTCAGCGCCGTACGAATGCCGGCGAAGAGCCGGGTACTGAACCAGAGAAAGGTGGGAACGGCATAGAGCGACAGCTGACCCCGCTTCTCGGTGATCCCGGTGAGCAGGCGTTCGATGATGGCAAAAGGATCGCGATCGGGTAACGTCGAGTGCGGCGGCAGAAAGCGGTGGAACAGATAGATGGTGTCGACTTCGGGATCGTGGGTGACCGCCTGTGCCAGGTGGGTCAGCCCGATCAACAGCAGGAGAATGAAGGGGACCGAGGCCAGCAGCGCGTCGAAGGTCAGGGCGCTGGCAAGGAACGGAACATTGTCTTCATCAGCGGCTTGCAGGGTGCGGCGGAGGAAGCCGGCGGGTGAGCGGTGCCACCCGCCGGGCCCTGAACTGCTCAGGC
>DASPKB010000006.1:0-2844 GCA_035628315.1 Gemmatimonadales bacterium
CTCGGGCTTCACTTGGCCGCCCGCTCCATCGCGTCGGCGCGGCGGCGGTTACCCCCGCGGCTGTCGGCTCCGGCATCCTCATGCCGGTCAAGCAGATCATCGTCCCCGACCAGACGCTCTACACGGGCGAGATCGGCACTATCGACCGCGTCTCGCTGGTGGAGTCGCCGGTCGGGGCGGACTACGGCGAGGGCTACGTGCTGTCCTACTGGACGAAGCGGGACCCCGACGCGGCCCGGCACTTTAGCACCCGGCCTGGCGCGGCTTGGTCCGCATGGGGGTGGGGCCGGCCGCGGGCCGCGCCGCTCGGGTCAGACGGCCGGCCGCCGTCCGGCCCCGCCACCGGATGCAAGAGCGGATGTTTTCCCTTCTGCATCAATGGGTTACGTCCGGTCGGCAGGCAATTGCCTTACCTGGGCCGTATCCACGATGACCGTTTCCGCGGGCTTTGGGGGATGGATGCGGATCGATACCGCTCCGACATGCTCCACGGTCTGTTTCTCGCCCCATTTCTGCGGCCGGAGCTCACCGCAAGGCCTTGCTCTGGAGCTGCTCGCCGGCGCGACTGAACCAGTGGATTACCAGCCGCTCGCCTACAGAGCAGTGGGTCTCACGCTGACGTCCGTTCGCTTCTCAGCAGCAGACAACTGCTGGTACAAGCAACGGGAGAAGATCGTGGATCGTCGACTTGCGTTGACGGCGATTGTCAGTGCTCTTTCAGGCTGCGGCGGAGGTGGCGACAGCGCTCCGACAGGAAGTTTGGCGGCCCCGCCGCCCGCACCGGAACCAGCACCTGCGGCTGGCGCGGTCCCGCCGGCCGCACCAGCACCAACACCTGCGGCTGGACCGCCCGCGTCGCCGCCGCCTTCTGTCGCGAGTACGCCAGCACCGGCGGCAGTGCAAAACATTGCCGTTTGGGGGGACTCCCTCACCCCCGGCCTTGTCACGGCCCTTCGGGCACTGTACCCACGCTCGTCGATCTACATGGGCGGGCTGGGTGGGCAGTCCTCCCGCCAAGTTGTTATGCGCATGGGAGCCGTGCCGACACCGATCACTCTCGCTGGCGACGCCATACCTGCTGGCACGGAACCCGTCAGTGTCGCTGCGATCGCAGGGCAGCCTATCGTTGGCACCGCCACGAACATCTCACCCGACCACAGGCTCCTCTCCACCGCAGCGTACTTCGGTGTGTTTGCGATTCGCGGGACATTAGCGGGCGTAAGTGGCTGGCTCGGGCGTGACTCGACCGGTCCGGGGTCAGAGAGATACGTTTTCACCCCAGACGCAGGAAATCGTGGAACACCGTGCCCACCAGGCACCCCGTTCCTCCCAGACACCGCGCCCATGAAGGAGTGGAGCACAATCCTCTGGTTCGGACGCAACAATCACAATCTGCCGGTCGTCCTTGACGACATGGCAGCAGCCGTGAGCTGGCTCGCGCCTTCGAACAACCGCTACGTAATTCTCGGGATGCTGAATGGTGCGGGCGCTTACGAACAGGTGGGGGGGCGTGTCTATCGAGTCCTGCTGGAAGCGAATGAGGCACTGCAGAGAGTTCACAATGGTCACTTCCTCGACATTCGCTCTTACCTAGTGTCCCAAGCAAACCAGAACGATCCCCGCGATCAGGCCGACGTTGCACAGGACGTGGTGCCCAGTTCCCTTCGCTCCGACTCTATCCACCTGAATGCGCGCGGCTACTCTCTCGTTGCCGAACAGGTTCAGCGACTGCTCGTGGAGCTCACGCGTTGAGGAGCAATCGAATAGCGCTCCGACTTTGGCGCGATGAGAAGGCGCTCGCTCACCGGACCAGGGACCTAGTGCGGAGGACTACGGCCTGCGTGTCAAGCCTCTGCCCGATGACAGCCACCGCGACATAGCGCTGAGCATGCGCGCTGCGTGCTGAGCAGCATCAGGTGGGCCTCCGCCTGATGATCGCGCGCAAGGAGAAGCCGTACAGGCCCGGGGACGCGCTCAGAGAACTGGCATCAAACGTGCCGGGTGGCGGGAGGGGAGGGTTTGGAGGGACTAGCTCCGGCAGCATCGAGCTCAGACCCGTCGAAAACGGAGAAAGCAAGATGGCGAAATATTGGCGTACATCAACAACATGGGCTTCATCGCGTCTGACCCGGCCACACCGAAGCTCAGCAAGACAATCTCAAACTCCGCTGTCGCGGGATGGTTCGATTCACAGGTTGCCGCCGAGCAAGCAGCCCTGAACTTCCCGGATCCCGCAGCGGAGCGGAACGGCTGGACACTGCTTCCGGGACTTGGGAACCGTCGTGCCTCTCGGCGCGCGAAACACTGATGCCGCGGCGCTCAACTGCCGGCCCGCTACTTGGGCACGCCTGTTGCCGAGCTCCAGCATCAGATCATCAGGAGCCCAGCATGGCACGAGCAAGTCCAGCACCAACCGCGGCCGCGCCCAGGAGCGCGCGAAAGTCGCCGGCCAGGAGCACGAGGTCCGCTACGCGTCGAACAAGGCCGGCAAGTCAAAGGAGGCGGTGAAGAGCGCCGTGAAGTCCGTAGGCAACAGCCGCAAAAAGGTGGCCGAGAGTAAGTGGCGGCGGCCGGCGAGCGTCGCCGGCCCTTTACTGCAACTCCGCCGTCCTCAGCAGCCTAACTCCGACGGAAGTCAGAGCGCCCGCAGGCTCGCAGTGCGTGACCACCGCCTCACACACGATGATCTCGCCCTCTGCTCCAGTAATCATCAGGTCCAGGGCGGAGCCATCGGGGAACGTGGTCTCGGTGGTGAAGGACAGCCCAGAAGCACTCAGATCGCGAGTGACCCCCGAGAACTCGGTCCCGAGAACTCGCACGGTCATAGTGGTCGCGAACCGCTCC
>DASPKB010000007.1:0-5682 GCA_035628315.1 Gemmatimonadales bacterium
CGCTTCCTTCACGAATTTGAGGGCGGACACGGTCCCCACCGCGCCGGCGCCCATCACCAGGACTTTCACAAACTCCTCTTTTCATTGTTGGCGCGGCACTCGGTCTGGCCTGCCGGCGATTGGTGCCCGCCCGCAGACCTCGCCCCCGCCGCTGATGGGGGCTCACAGCTCTAGGAGATCGTCAGCCGTGAGAGTGGACCCTCCGCTTGGTCGGAGGATGCAAACGTACCGTTCCCCCGGAGGGGTGGTACTCAGCCATAGTAGCTCCGGACCCCACCCCCCTGTCCAGCCCCCTTGTCACATCGGCCCAGGCCGCAATCATGGCCCGAAGTGTGTGTCTGGTAATAAGTTATTGGGCTACATAGGTTTCACCGGTGGCACAGGGCTTGGGCACCGAAGCCCCTCAAATCGAGGCTAGATGGCAGGCGGCATTCAACTGCGCACCGAAATTCCCGGGCCCCGCAGCCGGGCACTGCTGGAGCGGCGCGCGCACGCGGTTCCTCGCGGTGTCCCGGCAGTTACCCCAGTGGCGGTGGCTCACGCCGAAGGCGCTCTGATCACCGATGTCGACGGCAACCGCCTGATCGATTTCGCGGGCGGCATCGGTGTGGTGAATACCGGGCACCGGCATGCTCAAGTTGTCCAGGCTGTTCGCAACCAACTCGAGCGGTTCGCTCACGTGTGCTTCCCGGTATCCACATATGAGCCCTACGTGGAGCTGGCCGAGCGC
Source organism: Gemmatimonadales bacterium (assembly GCA_035628315.1). Lineage (GTDB taxonomy): Bacteria > Gemmatimonadota > Gemmatimonadetes > Gemmatimonadales > GWC2-71-9 > CAVVWJ01. The sequence continues at coordinate 731 of DASPKB010000007.1, forward strand.
CTCAACCGAGTGACACCGGGAGACCACCCAAAGCGAACGTTTCTGCTCAACAGCGGTGCGGAGGCGGTGGAGAACGCCGTCAAGGTGGCCCGACACTACACTGGTCGGCAGGCAATCGTGTGCTTTGAGCACGGCTTTCACGGCCGGACCAACCTCGCAATGGCGCTGACCTCGAAGGTGGTGCCTTACAAGCAGGGCTTTGGGCCCTTCGCTCCCGAGGTATACCGAATTCCTTTCCCCTACTGCTACCGGTGCAGTGAACCCGGAGGCAGAGAGGCAGGAAACTGCTGCCTGGCCAGCCGGGACAGACTCGAGCGCATGTTCGCCGCACTCGTGGATCCCAAAATGGTGGCTGCCGTCATTATGGAGTTGCAGCTGGGCGAGGGCGGATTCGTGCCGGCTCCCAAGGAATACGTTACGATCCTGGCCGAACTCGCACGGGACTATGGAATCCTGTTCATCGCCGATGAAATTCAGACCGGTTTTGGCAGGACGGGACGCCTCTTCGCGAGTGAGCATTACGACCTGGTGCCTGACGTCATCGTGACGGCCAAATCCCTGGCCGGAGGATTGCCGCTGGCGGCGGTTACCGGGCGCACGGAGGTGATGGAGTCGGCGCAGGTTGGCGGACTGGGTGGAACCTACGGTGGCAATCCCCTAGCGTGTGCCGCGGCGATCGCCGTTCTCCATGCAATGGAAGCCGAGAAGATCCCGGCCCGTGCCTTCCGGCAGGGCGACCTGATTCGATCTCGCTTCTGCCGGTGGGCCGAGCGGCACGAGTGTATCGGCGATGTCCGCGGGTTGGGTGCAATGATGGCCATGGAGCTGGTCACGGATCGATCCAGCTGCAGTCCGGATCCCGCACTCACCCGCCGGCTACTGGCCGCGGCGCTCGAGCGTGGACTCATCCTGCTTTCTGCCGGCACCTACGGGAACGTGGTTCGAGTGCTTGCCCCGCTGACGATCCCGGATTCCTTGTTGCAGGAAGGTTTGGACGTCATGGAGCAAGCCTTGGAAGCTGTGGTGTCGTGACCGCGCCCGCGGCTGGCCCGCCCGTGGTCGAGCTGATTCACATCTCAAAACGCTTTGGGCATGTCGTCGCGGTAGATGACCTCAGTCTGGAAATCCAGAGCCGGGAGTTTTTCTCGCTGCTGGGGCCCTCCGGCTGCGGGAAGACAACCACCCTCCGGCTCCTGGCCGGGTTCGAGACGCCGGACAACGGTGAGATCCGGCTGCTGGGCGAGCCAGCTAATCAGAAGCGGCCTTACCAGCGTGGAGTTGGCATGGTGTTTCAGAACTACGCGCTTTTCCCTCACCTTACCGTAGCCCGAAACGTCTCCTTCGGCCTGGAGCAGCAAAAGATCCCCCGGCCTGTGGCGGACGATCGCGTGCGCCGCGCACTCCAGCTGGTTCGCCTCGACCCGAAACTGTTTGCCGACCGCTTGCCAGGCCAATTGTCAGGCGGCCAACGCCAGCGCGTTGCACTGGCTCGGGCCCTGGTTCTCCAGCCGGCCATCCTCTTACTGGATGAGCCGCTTGGAGCAATCGATCTTCAGCTTCGCAAGGAGATGCAGCTGGAGCTCAAGGCACTGAATCAGCACTTGGGCACCACCTTCGTCTATGTCACTCACGACCAGGAAGAGGCGCTCACCATGAGCGACCGCATCGCCGTGATGAACCACGGCAAGGTCGCGCAGCTGGGAACCCCGGTCGAGATCTACGAAAATCCCAGGACTACTTTTGTGGCCCGATTCATCGGTGAGTCGAACCTCCTCGAGGGAAGCGCGCATAGGCGGCAGGGGAATAACTGGAGTGTTGTGCTCCCGGATCACGGGCAGGAGATCCAGGTCCCGCACCATTCCTCTATTCACGCAGGCGCCCTGGTCCGGGTTGTCGTTCGGCCTGAGTGGATGCAGCTCCTCCCTCCCGGTGAGCTCGCACCCGGCCTGAATACCGTCACCGGCTCGGTTCGGGAGACTCTTTATGCGGGCCCGGCCGTGCATGTGGTGGTGGAGCTGCCTGGTTCGAAGAGCGTGTCCGTCGCGGTGCACAGGGAAGGTCAGCTTGCCAAACCAATACGGTGGGAGCGGGGCGACCCCACCCTGATTGCGTGGCATCCCCAGGACTCCAGGGTCGTAACCGAGGACTGATGCCGAGCTTGACAAGGCGGATGCGTACCTGGATACCGCGGTCTCCTGAGCAACGGGGGTGGGCGTTGCTGGCGCCTGGAGGAGTTTGGCTGCTGGCCTTCTTCCTGGTTCCGCTCCTCATCATGCTGGCCTACAGCCTCATGCCGAGAGGGATCTATGGAGGTGTGGTGCCCGGCCTCACCTTTGAACACTATGCCCGGTTTTTCGATCCGGTATACCTCACAGTGGTACAGCGCACCTTCATGTGGTCACTGGGCTGCACCCTGTTCTGTCTCCTGCTCGGCTATCCAGTGGCGTATGCGATTGCGCACGCCGGGAGCCGCTGGCGAAACCGGCTGCTCCTGCTTGTGATTCTGCCTTTATGGACCAGCTTCCTGGTCCGCACCTTCGCGTTGATTTTCCTGATGCGCGATACCGGGCTGATCAATACCTGGCTCATGAAGGCCGGCATCATCGATGAGCCTCTGGTCATCCTGTACACGCCAGTGGCGGTCATGGCCGGTCTCGTGTACGGCTTCCTGCCGTTCATGATCTTGCCGATTTACGCCTCGCTGGAGCGGCTCGATCGATCGCTGCTCGAAGCGGCGGAAATGCTGGGGGCCAGCCCCCGGGCGCGGTTCATCAGAGTCACGCTCCCCCTCTCCCTCCCCGGTATAATGGCCGGCTGTGTGCTGGTCTTCATCCCTGCGCTTGGCTCCTTCCTCACTCCGGATCTACTCGGTGGAGCCAAGCAGCTGATGATTGGCAATCTGGTCCAGAATCAGTTTACCGCCGCCCGTAACTGGCCCTTTGGCGCCGCTGCCTCATTCATCGTCATGGCCCTCGTTCTCGCCGCGGTCCTGGTTTACCTCGGCACCAGAGACCGGCGCGAGGTAGCGCTTCGATGACCGCGAGGGTTCCCCGCTGGCTGCTGGCATTGACAGGAGCGGTGTACCTGTTCCTGCACCTTCCGGTCATCGTATTGATGATCTTCTCGTTCAACGACTCCCGATTCTCAGTTGACTGGCGCGGCTTCACCCTGCAATGGTATGAGCGGCTGTTGCAACGCTCGGATATCCTGCACGGGCTCAAGATGAGCCTGATAGTGGGGCTCACCGCAACGGCGATCTCGGTTGTGCTCGGGACCCTGATTGCGCTGGCCCTCGCGCGCCATCGTTTGCGCGGAAAACGTGCGGCCGAAGGATTGATCTACCTGCCTCTGGTGACGCCCGAAATAGTCGTGGGCATTTCTCTACTCATACTGTTTGCCACGCTGGACTGGCCGTTGGGAGTAGCAACCATCACCATTGCCCACGTCGTTTTTTGTATATCCTTCGTCGTCATCGTCCTGCTCGCGCGGCTCGAAGGGATGGACGGGAGCCTTGAAGAGGCTGCCATGATTCTGGGAGCCGATGAGATCACTGCCTTCCGACGGATAACCCTTCCTCAGTTGAGGCCGGGCATCCTGGCCGGCGCCTTGCTGGCGTTTACCATCTCATTCGACGACTTCGTGATCACCTCGTTCGTCTCCGGTCCGGGCTCGTCCACGCTACCGGTCGTGGTCTACGGGATGGTCCGAAGAACCGTAGAACCCAGCATCAACGCGATCAGCACGATCATTCTGCTCGTCAGTGCACTGCTCATCTACTTCGCCGACCGTTCGATGCGGCCTGTGCCCCGCAGGGCTTCTAACCGGTGAGGGTCAGCCGGCGGGACTTCGTTGCGCGGGCTCTGGCATACGGATCGTCACTGGGAGTAGTCAGCCAGCTACTCGCGGCATGCCGCCGGGAACAAGAGGACGACCGGAGCTCCGCCGCCGAGCTCGGTCCCCTAGAGCGCGAGCTCCGGCTCTACATCTGGTCGGATTATCTGGCGCTGGACACCATCCCGAACTTCGAGAGGGAGTTCGGCGTCAGGGTGAGCCTCGATACCTACGAGAGCAACGAGGAGATGGTGGCCAAGCTGCAGGCAGGGGCTTCAGGTTACGACATCGTGGTCCCCAGCGGCTATATCGTGCCGGTCATGGCTGCGCTCGATCTGATCGCACCGGTGCGGCGGCAGTACCTGCCGAATTTCGAGAATCTCGCCCCGATTTTCCGCGATCTTCCCAGTGACCCCGGAAACCGGCACACCGTGCCTTGGCAGTGGGGCACCAGCGGCATTGCATATCGAGCCGACAAGGTGAGCCTCCCGATCGAGAGTTGGGGCGTGTTTCACGAGCCTCGATTCAGGGGGAAGATGACCATGATGGATGACGGCCGCGAGGTAATCGGTTCGCAGCTGCGCTACCGGGGTCGGTCACTCAATTCCACCGATCCGGCCGAGCTGTCTCAAGCCAGAAGCGACGCCATAGCCGCAAAAGCGCAGCTCAAGGCGTACATCTCCGCGCCAGTAAAGTCTCAGCTTATCTCGGGAGACGTATGGATTGCGCAGCTGTGGAATGGCGACACCGCACAGGCCAAGGCGGAGCAGCCCGAGATCCAGTATGTCATACCAAACGAAGGCTGCACCATCTGGATCGACTCCATGTGCATAACGCGCAATGCCCCGCACCCGAGGGCAGCTCACGAGTGGATGAACTACATCCTCCGCCCGGAGGTGGGGGCGGCACTCTCACGCGCCACCGGATATGGAACACCGAACCTGGCTGCTGCTCGCACGATGAAGAACCCGGTCCCGTATCCTACCAGCGCTGAGCTCCAGCGGCTGGAGTATCAGATCGATCTTGGTAAGGACGCTGTTCTCTGGGATCAAATCTGGACCGAAGTCAAATCGGCCTGAATAGGAGCTTCACTCGCTTGCGCTTACCCAAGGAAGACGTCC
>DASPKB010000008.1:0-7521 GCA_035628315.1 Gemmatimonadales bacterium
CTCCAACCGCTTGTGCCCTTTTCCACGCACCGCTACTTTAAGCCGTTCAGCTACATAGCGATGTGAGTGCTTCTGACCCTCTAAGTGCCGAGGCATCGTGGACACCCAAGAGCTTCAGCAAGTCGCGCTGTTCGAGAAGTGCCGGCAGTTCACCAAGGCGCGCGAGCTGCAGGGGATGGGTCTCTATCCCTACTTCAATCCGATCTCGGAATCGGAAGACACCGTCGTTGTCATTGACGGTCAGAAGCGCATCATGCTGGGGTCGAACAACTACCTCGGCCTCACCCACCACCCCAAGGTTCTGGAAGCTGCGTCCCGGGCGCTCAGCCGCTATGGCTCGGGCTGCACCGGCAGCCGCTTTCTGAATGGAACACTCGATCTGCACGAGCAGCTGGAGAACGCCCTCGCCGAGTTTCTGGGCAAGGAAGCGTGTCTCGTCTTCTCCACTGGATACTCCGCCAACCTAGGGCTCATCGCCGGCCTGGTAGGCCGGGGGGACGTCGTTTATCTCGATAAACTCGATCACGCGTCCATCGTGGATGGTGCCAAGTTGGCCTATGGAGAAACCGAGCGATTCAACCATGGCGACCTGGCCAGTCTCGAGCGCCGGCTGGAGCGAAACGGTTCAGGCCGTGGCGCCTTGATCGTCGTGGATGGCGTGTATTCGATGGAGGGGAACATCGCGGACGTGCCGGGCCTTTCGCGGCTGGCCCGCAAGTACGGGGTCGCGCTCGCGCTGGACGACGCCCACGCCCTCGGCGTCCTGGGACCCAACGGCGATGGGACCGCGGCCCACTTCGGAATGACCGATGAGGTGGACATCATCGCGGGTACATTCTCGAAGTCGCTGGCCTCGATCGGTGGATTCGTCGCAGCGTCAGAGAACGTGGTCCATTATCTCAAGCATCACAGCCGTCCCCTCATCTTCACCGCTTCACTGCCGCCCGCGAATACGGCCGGTGTGCTGGCAGCCCTCGAGGTCCTTCAGCAGGAGCCGGAACGGCGGGAGCAGCTGTGGGCCAATGCCCGGCACCTGCAGGAAGGCTTCCGAACGCTGGGGTTCGATATCGGTCCTACCGAGACGCCGATCGTACCGGTCCTGATCGGACCGCTGGAGAAGACGTTCCTCATGTGGCGCCGGTTGTTCGACGCGGGCGTGTTCACCAATCCGGTGGCTCCCCCCGCGGTGCCACCGTCGCAGTGCCGGCTCCGCACCAGCCTCATGGCCACTCACACGTTCGAGCAGATCGACTTCGCCCTGGAGCAGTTCGCCACGATAGGCAGGGACCTGGGGGTCATCTGAACGAACGCCTGCGCGTCCGCGCGGCGCGCGAACGGCGGGACCTCAAGCGCTTCATCGATCTTCCTTACCGGCTCCATGCGCGGGACCCTCTCTGGGTCCCGCCTTTGCGTAGGGATGTAGCGACGCTGCTCTCCCGGACAAAGAACCCCTTCTTCGAGCACGCGCAGGCCGAGTACTTCATCGCCGAACGCAACGGCGAGGTAGTCGGCAGGATTGCCGCCATCAGCAATCGCCTGCACAACGAAACCCACGATGACCGGGTGGGTTTTTTTGGATTCTTCGAAACGATCGACGACCAGGAAGTGGCCAACGCACTGTTCGATGCCGCCGGCGACTGGTGCCGGGCGCTGGGCCATGACGTGTTGCGAGGACCGGCGTCATTTTCGGTGAACGACGAATGCGGCTTGCTGGTGGACGGGTTCGACACGCCGCCTGCGCTGATGATGCCGCACAATCCTCGCTACTACATCGGGCTGGTGGAGCGGGCCGGGTTCGTGAAGGCCAAGGACCTGTGGGTATACCAGGGCGGCAGCATGGATCGCTATGTCCCGGTTCCGGAGCGGCTGGCCCGAGCCACCGAGATGATTCGCCAGCGCCAGGGAATTACGCTCCGGGCGCTGAACATGAAGGATTTCGAGGGCGAGGTCGAGCGCATCAAGGAGCTGTACAACTCGGCGTGGGAAAAGAACTGGGGCTTCGTTCCCATGACGGAGCACGAGATCGATCATCTCGCCGAGCAGTTCAAGCCGGTCGTTATCCCGGAGCTGGTGCCGATGGCAGAGAAGGACGGCAAGCTGATCGGGTTCGGGATCGCGCTGCCCGACCTCAATGTCATCTTCCGCACCAACCGTTCGGGCCGGCTGTTCCCGATGATCTTCCGCCTTCTCTGGGCGCTCAAGATGAAACGCATTCGGCGGGCGCGTATCCTCCTCCTGGGAGTAGTGCCCGCGTACCAGGGTAAGGGCGTAGACGCCATGCTGTACCACTGGATCTGGACCAAGTCAGGAGAAAGGGGGATCTACTGGGGTGAAGCCGGCTGGATCCTGGAGGATAATCCCGCGATGAACGCCGGCCTGGAGAAGATGACCTTCCGGGTATACAAGACCTACCGGCTCTACGACCGCAGGCTATGAAGGCGATGGTGACCGGGGCCACAGGCTTCGTGGGCAGCCACCTGGTCGAAGCACTGCTGCAACGAGGCGTGGAAGTGACGGCGCTCGCCCGCTCCGCGGATAAGGCCGCGGCCCTGACGGCACTAGGAGTCCGCGTCGTTCCCGGCGACCTTCATGACCATGATGCTCTTCGCCTCGCGACCCAAGACCAGTCGGTGATCTATCACGTAGCGGGTGCCGTTGCCGCCCGCGGAGAAAACGAGTTCCTCCGGGCTAACCGCGACGGCACCGGAAATCTGGTTGCGGCGGCTCAGACCCATGGCAGCCCTCGATTCATCCTGGTCTCCTCCCTCGCGGCCGGTGGTCCCTCGCCGCGAGGACTTCCGCTTCAGGGCGATGAATCGCCCCGGCCGGTAACGGCCTACGGCCGGAGCAAGCTGGCAGCCGAGCGGCTGGTTCAGAGCAGCGGTCTGCCCTGGACCATCGTCCGACCACCCATGGTGTATGGTCCCCGCGACCGCGAGGTGCTCAAGCTGTTCCGGCTGGTCCGCCTGGGGATCGCTCCGGTATTCGGAGACGGAGGCCAGGAACTGTCGGCGGTTCATGGTGCCGACCTGGGCACCGCGCTCGTGGCCGCGGGCAACACCTCTGCCGCCGTGGGCCGGATTTACAACGCCTGCCACCCCGAAGTGTTCACCAGCGCTCAGTTCGCTCGCGCAGTCGCCGGCGCGATGGGGCGCTCGGTTCGCGTCGTGCGACTTCCCCGGATCGCCGGGCAGGCGTTGCTGTCGGTCACCGAGCGTGCCGCGCGGATCGGCGGCCGGGTGACCATTCTCACCACCGACAAGGCGAACGAGTTTTTTCAGCCGGCCTGGACCGGCGACCCTGCTCCACTAATCCGCGACACCGGCTGGCAACCAGGGTTCGACCTGAACCAGGGACTGGCCGACACCTACCAGTGGTATCGGAAAGCGGGATGGCTGTAGCTCTCCGGAACTCCGCCACTACTGCCGCCACAAGCCTTCGGGCCGTGGACCTGCTGCTGCTGGGGTACCTGGGACTGGTAACCGTGGTTGCGGTCATTCGCGCCTCTCACCAGCCCGGGTTCCGGTTGCTGCTGCTGGGGCACGCCTTGTTCGTAGTGTTCCTGTTCTTGCTGACCCGCCCCGGTCACGGGCGGGTGGGCCGGACCATACGGGAGATTTACCCGCTGTTTCTGCTTCCGGCCCTGTATGCCGAGCTCGACATTCTGAACACACCGCTGGGGCCGGTGTACGATCATGTGGTACAGCACTGGGAAATGCTTGTGTTCGGCAGCCAGATCAGCCGCGAGTGGTGGCAGGCGGCGCCGAGCCGCTTCTGGTCCACAACACTACACGCGGCGTATCTCTCCTACTATTTCATCGTTTCGGTTCCAGGGCTGTACTTCGCGTGGCGGGGTAATCTCGACGCGGTGCGCCGGTTCGTGCTCGTGGTGATGACCACGTTTATCGTGTGCTACATCGTCTTCATCTTCTTTCCCGTAGCGGGCCCCTACTACACTTTCCCGCCACCCAGCCCGTGGTTTACCGACAACTTCGCCGCCCGGCTGGTGTATCAGGCACTCGAGACCGGCAGCTCATACGGGGCTGCCTTCCCTTCCTCTCATGTGGCAGCGGCGCTGGCGGCCACCATCAGCGCGAGCCGGGTCTCCACTCGCCTGGGGCTGGTGCTCCTGGTTCCGACACTGCTGCTCACGGTGGGCGTCGTCTACTGCCAGATGCACTACGGAGTCGACGCACTCGCGGGCGTGGTCCTGGGAGGGGCGATGGCCTGGCTGTTTCGAGGCGAGATAAGGAAGACGGCGAGGGAGGAAGCCAGACACCAGAAGTGAAAGGGGACCCGCTGTTATAGGTCCCCTTTCTCCTTCCTGTGACGTGCTTGGAACGTGCCGCTCTATTGGACCGTCAGCCTAGCCTTCATGCCCATCGCGAGGTGCGGGGTGCAGTAGTACTTGTACTCCCCCTTCGGCGCGTTGTTGAGCCGAACCTCGAGAACCTCATCGGGGTTAACTGCCAGCTTGCTGGAGAGAGGAGCCATCGGCTCCGTCACGGTGATGGTAGAGGCGGCGCCCTTCGGGATACTGTCTTCCCAGAATGCCACGTTGTGGGGCCCGCCGCTCTTGTTATGGTACCGAATGACGTCTCCCGGGCCCACGGTCAGCTGCTCGGGCACGTACTTATATGACGATCCCTCCAGGACCATGTTGACGTCGTGCGTCTTGCCACCTCCGGCCGGAGCACCCGCCGCCGGGGCGTTGGCGGCAGGCGCCGACTGATTCTGATCGGGGGTGGCCGTCGTCCCCTGTCCCTCGGTTCTCGTGTCGCCGCCGCCGCAGGCCGCCAGAACCAGAGTCAGCCCCGCCGCCACTGAAATCGTCCGCATTGTCCCGCTCTGCCTCCGAAACTTTGAGTTACCGACTTTGTGAACACATTCACTATAAGCGGGGGGAGGCTAAAAGGAAGGGCAAAAGTTTCCTGTGTTCGCAGCCAGTTCACGCGATTAGCTTACTCGAAAACGTACTGTTTCTCCTCCCTGGGTTTGCATGCACTCACCGGTCAAATCTGTCATTCCTTCGAAGGCCCGGGTTGTTCCGCCGTGCCGGAGTCTCGGCTCCCAATGCCGTGGCATTCCTGTGACCCTCCGGGTGGGTGCTCTGGAAGAGGGCACCACGTCGCTGGATCATGAGGCCACTTGGATGATCGGGCACACTCAGCGAATCACCTTCTACGACGTCTGGGAAGACGAAGGCGAGCTCTACGTCGATGCCATGCTGCACGTGCCCTGCCGGTTCCTGAAGCTGGACGGCACCCGGGCGAGCTGTGCAGCACACGGGTTCAGCGGGCCACTGCCGAGGGGGCCCCACCGGCCGGAGCAGACGCGCCGCCTAACCCGCGACAGATTCCTGGTAGTCGAAGGTCGCCGGACGGTGGTTCGGACCTTACCGCCGCCCCCGCGGAGTCTGCCGGTGGTTGCCAGCGCAAATCCATGCGCTCTGGCCGCCTGCCGGACAGCCGACAACGTCCGGGGCGCCGCCTGCTGCCGGGATCTCCAGATCGAAATCATGTGCACCAAGCGACAGCGTAAACTGGAGGCACTGGTGCGATCGCGCCGGCCGCCGTATCTCTGCAAGGTGGAACGTGGCGGGGACTACTCCATAGAGGCCGAAATCATCTCCGCCTGTGCATATCTGGATGACGACGGGATCGGCTGCACCTTGCATGGCCGCCGCCGGGCGGACGGCCGGCCGGCCAAACCCGATCTCTGCAGTGAGTGGCCTCCCAAAAAGCACACCCTGCACCCGGGTTGCGTCTTCGCCCGCCGGGGAATGCGTCCGTCCTAAGCGTAAACTGTGCAAATTCCTGCTGATCCGCCGTCCTCAAGTGCGACCCTGCCCGGTATCTCCGGCTGGTGTCCCGGGAGCGCCTGAATGGATGAACTCGAGCAGCTCTACCAGACGACCTACACGGCGGTAGTGCGGTTTCTCTACCGCAAGGTGTGGGACGCGGAGCGTGCCGAGGACCTCGCTCAGGAAGTGTTTGTGCGCGCGCTCACACATCGGCCCGAGAAACCGCGGGCGTGGGTGTTTGCAGTGGCCGCCAATCTGGCACGGGACGAGGCGCGGGCTGCGGTGCGGCGGAAGCGTCACCTGACGCTGCTGAAAGGCGACCCGGTCGCGCAGCCCACCATCGAGCCCGCTCCCGACACGGTGGTGGAACACGACGAGCGGATGGCGGCGGTTCAGGAGGCGTTGAGCACCTTGACCCCGCGTGACCGCGAGATCCTTCTTCTCTGGGATGCAGGTCTCAGTTATCCGGAGATCGCTGCTCAAACCGGCCTCGCGCTCGGTGCGGTAGGAACGACCCTGGCGCGCGCTCGGCGACGTCTGGTGGAGGCTCACGACCGGCAGCATGCACGCAAAGGAACCCATGCGGCACATTCCTGAAGAGGAGCTTCACGCGTATCTCGATCAGGGGCTCAGCCGGTCTCAGTGTGTAGAGATCGAGAGTCACCTGGCCTCGTGCCCCTCGTGCCAGGCGGCGCGAGATGGGATTGCCGCCCTGCGCGACCGGACCACGGCTCTGCTGGCCAGGCTGGCGCCGCCGCGGAGCTTCGCTCCTTCCTTCGAGGCGCTGCAGCGGCGGGCCGCAGTCCAGGCCTCTGCCCGCCGGCGGCGGATTCACCGTGCCGCCTGGGCCGCCAGTGTGGTCGCGGCGGTTGGGCTGGGATGGACCGGAAGCTACCTCCTGACCCCGCGGCCACTCTCCCCGGCTCCGGTTGCCAGCCCCTCTCCAGCTTCAGCACGCAGCACCACCTCCGCCCTTACGGTCTCATCCGCCAACGTCCGGCCCTCCCGCACCAGAGAGGCTCCGGCAGTTCGGCGCGCCGTCCGTCGGGCGGAGAAGCCGGCGGCGGAGATCTCCCCGGCGGAGTCGCTCCCGCCGGTGGTTCCGGCACCGACGTTGGAACTGTCGTCGATCGACATCCCACGCGGCGAGTTCGAGCTCGAGCTGGATGGTGTGTGGCGGACCATGTCATGGGATGGCGCGCAGGCGGAGACGGGTGACGAGCTGCCCCATATCGATGGCCTGCCGGTGGTGCAGGTGCAGCTGCAGGCGAGCGAGCACGGCAAGCGGCCGCTTATGGTGGTGGCGCAGCAGCTCGCGTCGGGCGAGGTGATCCGTACCATCGAAGGTCCTATGACCGACGTGTCACACCTGCTGGCGCGGCGCACCATGTCCGACCCGGATCCCACGGCCGACACCACCGATGACAGGGCCTCGAAGCCAAAGCCCGGTGAAAAGAGCAAGGCAGACCGTACGATGGCCATGCAGCGCGGCGACCGCATGCTGGTGATTACCGGCGCGCTTCCACAGGACAGCCTTCTGGCCATGATCCGCAGACTGAATGCGGAGATGAGGAGTAAGTAGAGCCAGCCCCGGGGCCGGTCTCATGAAATTGCCGGGCACGGAATAGAAAGCCCTCCGAACTTTGCTCGGAGGGCTGTTGTTTTGTGATTGGCTGGCGACCGGCGACTGCCTACCTCGGCCTGCTCCTCCGCTCCAA
>DASPKB010000009.1:0-2523 GCA_035628315.1 Gemmatimonadales bacterium
TCCACGATGACCGAGCCGGGCTTCATCAGCTTCAGGTCTGCCCGTTTAATCAGGTGGGGCGCCTTGGCGCCAGGCAGGAGCACCGCCCCGACGACCAGATCGGCCCGGCGGATGGCGTCCAGAATGTTGTGACGGTTGGAATAGACGGTGTCGACGTTGGTAGGAAGCACGTCGTCGAGGTAGCGGAGGCGGTCGAGGGAAATGTCGAGAATAGTCACGTGGGCCCCCAGCCCGGCGGCCATCTTGGCCGCATTGATCCCGACGACACCGCCTCCGATGATGACCACTTCTCCCGGCGCCACGCCGGGGACACCCCCAAGCAGGATGCCACTTCCGCCGAAGACCTTCTCCAGGTACTTGGCTCCCTCCTGCACTGCCATGCGGCCGGCCACTTCGGACATAGGAGTCAGCAACGGTAGCTCCCCGCTGGCCAGCTGCACGGTCTCGTAGGCGACAGCGATCGCGCCGGAGTCAATTACCGCCCGGGTAAGATCCTCGGCTGCGGCGAAGTGGAAGTAGGTGTAGATCACCTGGCCTCGGCGCATGCGGGGCCACTCGACGGCGATAGGCTCCTTGACCTTCATGATCATTTCGGCCTGGCGCCAGACGTCGTCTGCCGTCGGCAGGATCTCCGCACCGGCGGCGCGATAAGCTTCGTCGGAAAAGCCACTGCCCATGCCGGCGCTCTGTTCCACGTATACCGTATGGCCGGCTGCCACGAGCGCCTCGGCGCCCGCCGGAACCAGGGCAATCCGGTTTTCGTTGGTCTTGATCTCCTTGGGGACGCCGATTCTCATGCTTCGATCCAGGGGTGAAGGTCTTCCCGCCTGCTGCCTACCGCTTGCCGCTCCCGTTTTCGGGGCCCAGCCGCATCACCGTCTGGCGCTCCGGAGCAAAGAACTCCCGAGCCACATCCGTGACCTGTTCGGGCGTGATCCGGTCGATCTCCGACAGCATGTCATCCAGCGGGCGGTAGCGATCGTCGTACAATGTGAAGCCGGCCAGGCGGGCCATTCGTGCGGCGGGGCTCTCGAGGGACAGCATGATCTGGCCCTTGAGCTGCTGCTTGCCATTCGTCAATTCGGAGACCGGCAGGCCCTCCCCTGCCAGGCGGGCGTATTCACCGCGGATGGCGTCGACCGCCTGGTCGGCGGTTGAGCTCTGGGTGCCGATGTACACTCCGAGCTGGCCTGACCCCTGATAGAAATGCTTGTAGGCAAATATGGCGTATGCCAGGCCCAGCTCCTCCCGGATCCGCTGAAAGAGCCGGCTCGACATACCGCCACCGAACACGTTTGTGAGAATCGCCAGGGAGAACCGGCGCGGATCGCGGAGGGGGAAAGTGTCGGTCCCGAATACGATGTGGGTTTGCGCCGTGTCCCGATGTTCGGTGCAGTGGCCTCCGCGAACGGCCGGAGCCGGGGTGACACCCGTGCGGGGTAATTCTCGAGTGCTGCCCTCGAACCATCCTTCCCGCTCGAGCACGGTCAGCAGCTGGTCGTGATTGACGTTGCCGGCCGCGGCAATCACGCAGTTACCGCGATAGTACCCCTCGCGGTGCAGCGCTCGAAGCTCCTCGGAGGTGAGGGCCTCCAGGCTCTCGGGAGTACCCAGGATGGAGTAGCCGTAGGGATGCTCGGGCCAGAGTGCCCGGGCATGCAGCTCGAAAACCAGATCGTCGGGAGTATCTGCTACCCCGTTGATCTCTTCCAGGACGACATTCCGTTCTGATTCGAGATCGCTCTGACGCAGCAGCGGGCGTCGAACGAGATCGGTGAGAATTTCCACCGCCAGCGGCAGGTCGGCATCAAGCACATGAGCCTGGTAGCTGGTGTAGTCTCGACCGGTAAACGCATCCAGCCCGCCGCCACGCACCTCCAGCTCGAGCGCAAGCTCCCGGGCGGTGCGCCGCTCGGTGCCCTTGAAAACCATGTGCTCCAGGAGATGCGATATGCCGAGCTGGCTGGGATGCTCGTGGGCGCTGGCGGTGCGGACGTAGATGCCAACGGCAGCTGAACGGACGCCGGGCAGCACCTCGGTCAGGACCACCAGCCCGTTGGGCGCAGTGGTCCTGAACAACCCCTCGTCGAGTTGATGGGTTTCCACGAAGGGTCAGTCCCTCGGCAGCAGCGCCTTTCGAGAAAGCTTCATGCGGCCGCGGTCGTCAACTTCGAGCAGCTTGACCTGGACGATGTCACCCTTCTTGACCACGTCCTCGGTCTTCTCGGTGCGGCCATGCTGGAGCTCGCTGATGTGCAGCAAGCCCTCGACGCCGGGCAGAATCTCCACGAATGCACCGAACGCGGTGGTGCTCTTGACCGGCCCCTCATAGGTCCGGCCGACCTCCGGCTCGGTCGTGATCGCGGCCACCATGGCCCTCGCCTTCTCGCCGGCTTCGCCGCCCACCGCGGAGATGGTCACGACGCCGGTATCCTCGATGCTGATCTTGGCACCGGTAGCGTCCTGAATGCCCCGGATCGTCTTGCCCTTGGGCCCGATCACGTCGCCGATCTTCTCCGGCTT
>DASPKB010000010.1:0-4470 GCA_035628315.1 Gemmatimonadales bacterium
GAGCCGGGGAGTCGCCCTCTGCCCGACGCTGGCCGCGGCCGAATCCTACGCGGTGTACTTCGAGGACTGGGACCGTGGTACCGAGCCGCCGCCTCAATCCGTCCGTGCCAAGTGGGCCAGCTTCCGGCTCGCAGTGAACGAAGGTGTCACCATCTGTTTCGGCGGAGACGTGGGGGTATTCACCCACGGCGAGAACGTGCGGGAGCTGGAGAGCATGGTGGCCAACGGAATGTCAGCGCTGGACGCGCTCCGCTCGGCTACGAGCACCAACGCCCGGATCTTCCACCTGAGGGACCGGGGCCGCATCGCTTCCGGGCTGCTCGCCGATCTCGTGGCTGTGGAAGGGGACCCGACCCGCGACATCAGCGCACTTCGACGGGTGAGGCTGGTTCTCAAGGACGGCCGGCGGATCCGCTAGCCTGACCCCTCGTTCCGGTGATCCGCGGCCCTCGTGACAGGGGTCACTTACCCGGCGGTTCCCCCCGGCCATGTTGCTCCCGTTCAGGTAGTACGCACCTCAGCTCTTACTCTGACGGGACACGATGGCTAACCAACAAACCGGTATCCTGGGGCTATTCAAAAAGAGCTTCAGCGATTTCATGGAAGACGACTGCATGGATTCGGCTGCGGCGCTCTCCTATTACACCATCTTTTCACTGCCGGCGCTCCTGGTGCTGCTGCTGATGCTGGTCAGCGCGGTAATGGATCCGAACGATGTCCGCGGGGGCCTCGAATCGCAGATGCAGGGGCTGATGGGACCGACGGCCGGCGAGCAGGTCCGCACAATGATCCAGGAGTCCGAGCAGCGGCCCAAGAGCGGACTGCTTCCGACCCTGCTCGGGATCCTCGGCGTCATCTTCGGCGCAACCGGGGCCTTTGGCCAGCTGCAGAAGACGCTGAATCGCACCTGGGATGTGGAGCCTGATCCCAACCAGGGCGGCATCAAGGCCTTCCTCAGCAAGCGGGTGTTTTCCCTTGGCATCATCCTGACGCTCGCATTCTTTCTGCTGATTTCGCTGGTGATCAGTGCGGCGGTTTCGGGCATGGGCGATCGGCTCGGCTCGGTTCTGCCTGCCGGCCTCTCGGGCCCGGTGCTCGGAATTCTCAACTTTGTTGTCTCGCTGGCGGCGATTACGCTGCTCTTCGCTGCGATGTTCAAGATCCTGCCCGATGCCAAGATTTCCTGGCGGAGCGTCTGGGTGGGCGCCGCGGTGACAGCCGTGCTCTTTGTGATCGGGAAGTTTGCGATCGGCTTCTATCTCGGGCAGAGCAACCCGGGCCAGGCCTATGGAGCCGCCGGATCCCTCGCGGTCCTGCTGCTCTGGATCTACTACTCGTCACTCATCGTGCTGTTCGGAGCCGAGTTCACCGAGACGTGGGCGCGGGAGCGACGGGGCGAGACGATCGAGCCGGAGCCCGGCGCCATCAGGGTGAGGCGCGAAAAACAGCGGGTCGAGAGCTCGGCTCCACGACCCGCCTGACGTACGGCTTAGTTGATTGCAGGGACTACGGCGCCGCGACCAGGGGCGCCGTTAGTACAAACACGATCGGCGTCTTCGCCTTGACCACCACGTCGCGGGTCTTGGTCTGGGTCGCCAGCACCGCGCCGGCGGCCGCTCCGGCCACACCGCCGATCACCGCGCCTCTGGTATTACCTCCGACCACGCCTCCAATCACCGCACCCGCCGCGGCTCCTCCACCGACCTTGGCGGCGTCGCCCGCGGTTACCCCACGGCCGCGCAGCTCCCGGGGGACGGGCCGAGTCTCGGCTTGTACCGTCTGCAAGTGGCCGTCCACGGCGATACTATCCACCTTGAGTCCGAGTCTGCCCTGGGAATTTTTGGATCGCGACGGGCGGATTCGGGTGATGCTGAAGCGCACCTGGGCTCCGGCCGGAATCAGGGTGCGGCCATTCGGTCCCAGAACGTTCTGCATCACGTGAGCCGAGATGATCTGGCCCACCGTATCCCGGCGGGAAGTGATCGAGTCGTCCAGCTGCGCGTGAATCTCGGTGCCGATCGGTAGTGTATGCGCAGCGATATCGGCCTCGGTTCTGGCCGGTGGGGTTGACGGGGGAGCCGGCTCCTCCGGTGGGCTCGCAACCATTGTATCGGCTGGGCTCGCAACCATTGTATCGGCTGGTGCTGTCGAAGTGGTGTCCGCCGGCAGGGGAGCCCGGGTTTCCGCCACTGCCGGACGTCGGGCCGTATCCGGCGGTGGCGGCGTCGTGGCCGCCACGGTGGGGGTCGCAGTTTCAATGGGCGACGTGGTAATGGTGTCGGTTTTCGCCATCGTGTCTAGCGGCGATGGTTTCGCAGCCGCCACCGAGGCGGTATCCGCCTGACCGATCGTGTCCGGGCTCCGAGTCAGAGCTGTGTCTGGTGCAGGTCGAGCCGCTGCCAGGGTCCGGGATCCTGTATCGGAGGGAACAGTTGTCGTATCGCCCCGGGTTGCCGCCGAAGCCGTGTCCACCGTTCGCCCCGGAGCGTAGGCCTGCACCGCAGTGTCACTTACTGGTGTGGCTCTTCGGGCAGGAGCGGGCCGCTTTCGTCGCGGGGGCGGGGTAGTCTTGGAAACCTGCGGCTCAATCCTAGTGGCAACCGCGACGGAGGTGTCGCTCCGGGTTACCGTATCCGGCAGGGTGAGATCGGGCTGATCCAGGGTACTATCTATGGATATGACGCGCCGCTCACGACCCTCCTTGCAGGCCAACAGCGCGGCAGCGGACATGGCGGCTAGCAGGAATTGCCTCATTCTTACCTCCACCTAGAGAGTGGATGCAACAACTCACTCTTCTATGTCGGCACATTTGATTCTGTGGGGTGGCTCACGCTTGGTTGCCCTGCTGGAACCTGTTACAGTGGTGCGCCGTAGGACGCTATAACCCGATACCCTCAGGAACACCTCTATGCGATTCGTACTGCCAGCGTTGCTCTGCCTGCTTCCGTGCTCAGAACTGGGTGCCCACGTACTCTCTCCTGGAGCTCCGCCAGTCTTCGGATCCATAGGGTTTGGCAGCTCGGTCGCTATCAGTGGCGACGAGATCCTGATCGGGCGTCCAGGAGTAGTGTTCGGGTTTCCCATGCCTCCTTCCCAACCCGGGGCGGTGCACGTCTACCGTCGGGGACCCGGCGGTCGTTGGGCCGAAGTCTCCACGGTTGCGGCCCAAGGGCTCTCGATCGAGGATGCCTTTGGAGCTTCGATCGCCGTCGAGGGGAACATCATGGTGGTGGGAGCGCCGGGTACGAGCGAGCGGCGCGGCGCGGTCTATGTCTTCGATCGCGACGGAAGCGGACGCTGGACCGAGCGCGCCCGGCTCACCTCGACCAAGGCAGAAGCCGGTGACCAGCTCGGCCGCGCGGTGGCGCTCCGCGGCGGCTTGCTTCTGGCCGGTTCACCGGGCCATGCAAAAAATCAGGGGCGGGTCGTGGTGTTTCAGAGAACGGGCGCAGCCGCCTGGACCGAGCGAGGAACGCTGGTGGGCTCGCCTGCCAACGCTCCCGAGTTTTTCGGCTCGGCGCTGGCACTCGATGGCAACCGAGCCTTCATCGGGGCGCCGGGACAGATGTTCGGAGATTCCGGCGGGCCGGGACGGGTCGTGGTTTTTCGGGCCACCGGAGACGGATGGCTGAAGGAAGCGGCGCTCACGGCCGGCAGTGGCAATCGGGTGCGCGGCCTTGGCGCGTCTCTCCTGGTTCTGAGTGGAGAGCTGTACGCGGCCGCCCCCGCGGCGGACAGCGCGGCCGGTGCGGTGTATCGCTTTCGCAGCAGCGGGTCCGGGCGATGGGAGGAAATCGGCCGGCTCGCCTCCTCTAACCCGGAGCACCCGGCGTTCTTCGGCTGGGCTCTGGCCGCCGAAGGGCCGGAGCTGCTGGTGGGCGCTCCCTTTTCAGGGCAGGGCAATGGCGCGATCCATGTCTTTCGGCGCGAGGGCTCAGACTGGAAGGAGCAGCAGAGCATCACCACCGTGGGCGTAGGTATGAGCACCCAGCTAGGCTCGGCGCTCGCGGTGTCCCGGGGAGTCGCAGTAGCCGGGGCGCCCCAGGCCGAGTTCTTCGAGGGCTCGGGGTTCATCTATCAGAAGGATCGGGGAGGCAGGTGGCGACCGAGCGGCACGGTGGCCGACAGCAACCCATCCGGACTTCCCGCGGTAACGGGCCGGGAGGCCAGGTGTGAGGGCGGGAAGGCCAAGGCGTTCGAGTGCCGCGACGCAGATCTGGTGTCGTTCCTTCCAGTCAGCGCACTGGGGGGAAAGCGCGGCGTGCTGCTCAACGACATCTGGGGCTGGACCGACAGCGTTACCAACCGGGAGTTCGCCCTGGTCGGGCGGACCAATGGGACTGCATTCGTAGAGGTCACCGACCCGGCCAACCCGAAGTACCTGGGCGAGCTGCCGATGCACAAGGGTGCTCGGGCCAACATGTGGCGCGACATCAAGGTATACAAGAACCACGCCTATATCGTGGCCGA
>DASPKB010000011.1:0-2126 GCA_035628315.1 Gemmatimonadales bacterium
ACCAACGAGCGGTATGCAAGGTACCTTAACACGCGCAGAACGGGACCCCTGTGATGCTTCTCACGATCAGTCACGCCAGTGGTCCTCAGATCTGCATCCGGCGTTTGGCCGGCGGACGGGCATCCGTCAGCAGCGGGTCCGGTGTCTCACCCAAACCGAAGCTGGCCAAGCGCTGGTTGAATTCGGACAGGTCTACCGGAAGCTCCGGCTCGCCCGAAGGATTCTGGCTACCTTCAGCGTCCTCGGCCGGAGGGAGATCAGACTGCGGTTCGCTTGGCATCCGTGTAAGGCTTCCGAAAAAAAGTTCGGCAGGACTTCGGGATGAAGGATGCTCCCCTTCAAGGATGGCGCCGAAAAATTCGCGGCATGGCGCCGGCGGGACGAACTCCTGGGTGCACGCACTCAAGCTGTTACATGGTAAGATCTTAGACCGTCAATGGCGGCCTCGTGGCTCAACCATGGAGGAGCTGCCCCGTTGCTGCGTTACCACACCGGAGTCCGTGGGATTGCCACAATCTGCACGGTGTCAAGAGCCGTGGCATCTCAGCATCCAAACTGTTGCACTGTTCCACCGACGCGGCAGGTGCGGTACCCTGGATCCGGCTGGCAACTTTCTACGTGGTAAGTGGTTATCTATTTGCATCGAAATCGCACGACTTCTGCTACCCAGTGGTCTACCTCCAGTTGCGGCTTCCCAACCTTTCGGCTGAACAGAATGGCAAATCGAGACAAAGCGCCGTCCACTCCGCTCGTCCTCATCGCAAACGACCAGGAATGGTCGGCCCGATCGTTGGAAAGCATCCTCGGTCCAAACGGCTTTTCGGTGGTACGTGCCTACACCGGCCAGCAGGCGCTGGAGCGAGCTCGTACGGCGCAGCCGGACCTCATCATCCTGGACGCTCAGATGCCGGATATCCATGGGTTCGAGGTCTGTCGGCTGCTCCGGAGCGATCCGCGTTTCAGTGGCACAACTCCGATCGTCATAACCACCTCCGGCCCCTCAGGCCGCAGCCAGCGTCTGGAAGCGTACCGGGCAGGCGCCTGGGAATTCCTGGGCCAGCCGCTCGACGGAGAGGCGTTGCTGCTCAAGTTGGGAACCTTCCTGCAATGCAAACGAGAAGTCGATGCGCTGCGGGAGGAAAGCCTGCTGGATCCAGGCACCGGTCTCTACAATATGCGCGGGCTTTCCCACCGTGCTCAGGAAATCGGGGCAGACGCATTCCGGCGTCGGGACCCTCTCGCCTGCGTAGTGCTCTCCCCCGAACCCGAGGGCAGCGGCCTTGGTGAAGCACCCGACGAGGAGACCCAGCGCATCGCGGAGCAGGTAGGCCAGCTCTTCAAACGGACCGGGCGTTCCTCCGACGCCATTGGACGGTTGGGTCACGCCGAGTTTGCGGTGATCGCACCGGCCACCTCCAACGAGGGTGCTCTGCGGCTGATTCAGCGGCTGGGCGGGAACATCGAGGCGAGCCCCATCCCGGTGCGTGGGGGTGAGCGAAGTCTCAGAGTACGGGCCGGCTACTGCGCTGTTGCGGACTTCGCTGAGTCACCGGTAGACGCCGTCGAGCTTCTGCTCCGGGCAACTACGGCCCTCCGGGATTTGAAGCGGGAGGGCGAAATCGAGCAGGTGCGGGCCTTCGATCAGACACCCCTCACCTATCCTACCTGAGAGCACTCCGCAACACTGTCGTGAGGAAACCACGATAAAATTTGCACTTAGCCTGAGTGTGTTGCTGCAACTCATCACCCTGCTTGACATCTGCGGCAACTTGTGGTAAGAACGTTACTACTGCTTGTCTCTCCGGGGAGCAGTCGGTTCCGCCCGGATGCCGAAATCGTCCAGTTTTTCCGTCTCGATTGTCGAGCCGGACTGAGTTCAACCGACCGCCCAGTGCGGCGAGCCCCGGGAGTCGAAGGACATGGTCAGCCCCCTTGCCCAGACAGAGCGGAAGGTTCCTTCCGCTTCTGAGAGCACCGCTCGCGATCCTCTTTCCATCCCCAGCGAAGTCAAGGCCAGCATCAGGGTACTCGTGATCGACGACGAGCGTACCCTGCGCGAAAGCTGCGCGAGCGTGCTCCAGATGGATGGCTACAATGTGACCCTCATCGGGCGGGGCGAGGAGGCG
>DASPKB010000012.1:0-5162 GCA_035628315.1 Gemmatimonadales bacterium
ATTCTCGGCCAGCGCGCGAACCCGGCGCAACAGCTGGCCGAGGTCGCTCGAAGGGAGTGGTACCGACTGCTGGCGCGCGCGTCTCACGACTGACAGCGATGACAGAAAACCGAGATCCGGGCATCGATGGCGTGGGTGCCGGTCAGACGGGTGCCGCAGCGGCGACAGGGCTCGCCTTCACGGCCGTACACCAGCAGCTCGAGCTGAAAGTTGCCCGACTCCCCTGTACCGGTTCGATAATCCCGGAACGTGGTTCCATTGGATCGAATAGCCGCTGCGAGGATCCGGCGAATCTCCGCATGAAGCCGGCGGTGGTCTTCCGGACCGAGCCGGCTCGCTGGTTTGCTGGGATCGATGCCCGCCGCGAAGAGCGCTTCATTCGCGTAGATGTTGCCGACGCCCGCGAGATGACGCTGATCCATGAGCACTTTTTTGACTGCCTGCCGGCTGCGCTTGAGGGCAGTCCCCAGCCGCTCGGCCGAGAAGTCGTCATCCAGGGGCTCGGGTCCGATCGCGCGATCGTAGGCCGACCACTGCTTCCGGTCCAGCAGCAGAATTGTGCCGAGCCGCCGCACGTCGTGGTACACCAGCTGCTCGCCCCGGTCCAGCTCCAGACGAAGTACCGCGTACCGTGCCTCGGGTGGCTCCAGCGGCCGGGAGTACACCATCAGCGATCCAGTCATGCCCGGCTGAACCACCAGCCGGAGTGCCCCCAGATCCAGCACCGCATGTTTGGCACGCCGGTAGACATCGTGAACCGTGGTGCCGGGCAGACGCCGAAGCAGCCGCCGGCGGGTCACTCCGCGGAGTACGTCGTCGTGGCTGAGGTGAGCCTTGGCAATGGGGCGGCCGAGGAGTCTGGGCCGAAGATCGCGAACGATAGTTTCAACTTCGGGAAGCTCTGGCATGGAACGGATGTCAGCAGGGGGCTCTGCTTCTTCTCACGCGCGATGCATCGATGCGGTTCGCTCCTCCAGCCGGGCGGCCTCGCGCCAGCCGATGTCGCGCCGGAAGACCTTGCCGTCGAACTCGATGGCTTCCGCAGCCTCACGGCTCAGCCGCTGGGCCGCTGGAAACGAGGATCCCACCCCGGTGGCAGCCAGAACTCGGCCTCCGCTTACTCGTAGAACTCCGCCGGCGTCGCGAATCGTGCCCGCATGAAAGATCGTGACACCGTCCGGGAGAGTTGCGGGGAGATTTATGGCCGCGCCTTTCTCCGCCCGCTCGGGATATCCTCTCGATGCCAGTACGGTGGTGACGGCGGCGCCCCGGCGGGGGCTGATTCGGGTGGGGGCCTGCCCGGCCGCGACTCGAAGGAAACTGTCAGTCAAACCACCGCTGATGAGAGGCAGGATAACCTGGGTCTCGGGATCACCCAGCCGGCAATTGAATTCCACGACCCACGGGACCCCAGCCGGATCAACCATGAGACCGGCGTACAGCACTCCTGAGAACGGAGTACGCTGCCGGCGCAATGCTTCGAGGGTGGGAAGGAGAACGTCGCGCTTGACGATATCCAGGAGCCCCGGTCCCGCGATCGCCACCGGACTGTAGGCTCCCATGCCACCGGTATTGGGTCCGGCATCTCCCTCAAGTAAGCGCTTGTGATCCTGGGCGACCGGCAGCAGTTCGACCTCCTTGCCGTTGGTCACGGCCATCACCGAGATCTCTTCCCCGGTCAGGAAGGCCTCGACCACTATGGTCCGTCCGGCATCGCCCAGCTCACCGCGCTCCAGCAGCGCCCTGGCCGCCTGGGCTGCGTTTCTCCGGGTGTCGCAGACCATGGCGCCCTTGCCCGCAGCCAATCCCGATGCCTTTACCACCAGTGGTTCGGACTGACGATCGATGAACTCGAGGGCGGGACGGAGCTCGGTGAATGTCCGGCTTGCCGCCGTTCGGACGCCTGCCTCGGCCATTATTTGCTTGGCGAAGTGTTTGGATGCTTCGATCTGCGCCGCGGCCGCACTGGGACCAACGACAGCCCGCCCTTCCGCTCGCAGGCGATCGGCCAGTCCTCGAGCCAGCGGGATCTCCGGTCCAATGATCGTGAGATCAATGCCATGCATATCGGCCGCATCGGCAATGCGGTCGATATCGTCCGCGGCTATGGCCAGATTTTCGGCCAGCTCTGCAGTGCCCGGGTTGCCGGGGGCGCAGTACATCTGCGCGTCGGCGTTTTCCTGACGGAGAGTCCAGCAGAGGGCATGTTCCCGCCCTCCACCGCCGATAACCAGAAGTCTCACGGTTTCTGGGCGTTCCTGAAGGCCTCGCGGGCGCGGTCGGCAGCGCGCTTAGCGACGTCTGCCAGCTGTCCGGCCAGCTCCCGGGCCTCGTCAGCGTAGTACTTGCCCGCTGCCGCCATGTCGTCCCGCAGGGGACGGTCCCCACTTTCCGCGCCTCGGCGGACGTACTCCCCCCGGAGGATTCGATCGTACTCGCCGCTGGAAACCCAGCGCTGCAATTCAGCCGCTCGCACCGTGTGCATCGGGTGGGTGAGTGCGAGGGTGCTCAGCAGCTTGTACACCACATCCAGTCCTTCACTGCTGCTGGCATACTCGTGGGCCTGCTGCATGAATGCATCCACATTGAGCTGACCGGCAAAGCCGTCACCCCTCCCGCCGCCGGCCATTTTCATCGCTAGCCGCTGTGCGGCCACAATGTCCTGCGCCCCGAGCAACCCCGCCCGGTCGGCTGATAGTTCCGACTTTCGAGACCACTCCAGAAATGCCAGCCTGATCGGCAGTACCACGAGCTCGGCCAGAACCGGGAGCACTCCGAGACTCACCATCGCCAGAATGGCCGCGATGGTACGATAGAGTGCATGCCCGCTCATGACGTGTCCCAGCTCGTGAGACAGGAGCACACGCAGCTCGTCGTCATCGAGCAGCTCGATGGCGGCCGAGTGAACTACGATGAATGGGGTATCAAGGCCGTAGGCGCCCGCATTGAAGAAAGGCGTCTGGGACACGTACAGCTCAGGAACGACCGGCCAATCGAAAGTGGTGGTGACCTCGGTCTGCAGGTGCCAGAGCTTGGGAAACTGGGTGGGCCCAACCCGCACGGCGTTTCCCTGGAAGAGCAGGCGGATGCCGCGCTCTCCGCCGAGCATCGCAAGGATTCTTCGAATGACGTCGTCCACCCCGGGGATCGCCCGCAAGGTTTGCAGGGCCGCGCGGTCCGCCGGGTGCTCCCACGCCGAGGCGGAGATCTCGGGGAGCCTTTGGCGCGGGCGGGGAGCGGGAACGCTGGTGCTCATGCCTTATCCGCTAGCCCGCATCGCCTGGTCCAGGTCCGCGATGAGATCTTCCGTGTCTTCCACGCCGCAGCTCAGGCGAATGAGGCTGTCGGTGAGGCCCATGGCCTGCCGCATGGCGGGAGGGACTGACGCATGGGTCATGGTGGCCGGATGCCCGATCAGACTTTCGACTCCCCCCAGCGATTCGGCCAGGACGAAGATCCGCGTTTGTTCAACGAATCGCCGCGCCCGCTCCGGGTCGCCCAGATCCAGCGAGATCATTCCCCCGAATCCACTCATCTGCCGGCACGCGATCTCGTGCTGGGGATGGGAGGGCAGGCCGGGGTAATAGACCTTCGTGACCATCCGCTGGCGGGTGAGCCACTCAGCGATGCGGCGCCCGTTGATATCGTGCTGCCGCATTCGAAGCGGCAGCGTCTTGATCCCGCGTAGCGCGAGCCAGCAATCCATTGGTCCGGGCACCGCGCCGGCGGCATTCTGGATAAATCCCAGCCGCTCGGCGATGTCCTCGCGGGACGTTACCAGCAGCCCACCCACCATGTCGCTGTGGCCGTTCAGGTATTTGGTGGTGGAATGGAGGACGATGTCGGCGCCGTGTTCCAGAGGCCGCTGGAAGTACGGAGTGGCGAAGGTGTTGTCCACCACGCACAGGTAGCCGTGCGCCTGGGCGAGGTCTCCCACCGCCGCCAAATCGGTGAGATTCATCATCGGGTTCGTGGGGGTCTCGCAGTAAATCATCCGGGTGGCGGGCGTCAACGCGCTCTCGATATTGCGAACCTCACGCATGTCGACGAAGGTCACCCGGAGGCCGAGGTTGCCGTAGATCCGCTCCATTAGCCGGTGACTCCCGCCGTACACGTTCTCCCCGCAGATCAGATGGTCGCCCGCCTTGAAGAGCTTCAGCACCGCGTCAAGCGCCGCCAGGCCCGAGCCGAAAGCAAAGCCGTAGGTGCCTCCTTCCAGGCTGGCGACGTTGCGTTCCAGGGCCTCGCGGGTGGGATTCTGGGTCCGCGCGTACTCGTAGCCGCGGTGCTTGCCCAGGCCTTCCTGGATGTAGGTAGAGGTCTGGTAGATCGGCGGCATCACCGCGCCGGCCAGCGGCTCCTGAATGTGGCCGGCGTGCACCGATCGGGTGCCGAGACCGTGCTGGTGGTCCTGGGGCAGTATCCGGGTCATAGGTCCTGCAGAGAGTGAATGGTGAAGCTTAACTCAGGTGGGAGGAACGGCACAAACTCAGCCAGGTTGAAGGTTTGCAGAGGCTTCGCTTAGTTTCGCACCGTGACTGCCCCGCTCCCGGACGGCGCCAGTGCACGATGCCTCATCGTGGACGACGATCCGCAAGTGCGCCAGGTTCTCACCCGCGTCATCGCGACGCAGGGACTGTCCCCCATGGAGGCCTCCTCGGGGGCGGAAGCTCTGGCCGTTCTGAAGCGGGTGGGCGAGGTGCCGGTATGCATCACCGACATCTATATGCCGGAGATGGATGGTGTGACCTTTCTCCGGGAGGCGCTCCAGCGCTATCCCGATATGGCCATCATCATGCTGACCGGAATGGCCGAGGTAAACACCGCGGTCGAGTGCCTCAAGCTCGGAGCGCTCGACTACATCTCCAAACCGGTCATGGTGGACGAGGTTCGCGTCCGCCTGCATCAGGCGCTGGAGAAACGCCGACTGGTGCTGGAGAATCGCTTCTATCAGCAAAGCCTCGAGCTCCGGGTCCGCGATCTCGATCGGAAGAACCGGTCGTCTCTCATCAACGGAGTGCAGACGCTGGTGCAGGCCCTCGAAGCCAAGGATGCCTATACCCGGGGCCACTCCAACCGGGTCAGCCGGTACGCGATGAACACTGGAGTGCAGCTGGGCTTTACCGACGATACCCTGGAGCACCTCAGACTGGGGGGCGAGC
>DASPKB010000013.1:0-6398 GCA_035628315.1 Gemmatimonadales bacterium
AGCTGCTCGAGCAGAGCGGCTACCAACCTCAGCTCTGCCCCAACCATTTCCGGCATCATCGCTCTCTCGCTTCCATCAAAAGTGTGGCGACTTACTCCAGCCATCGATCGCCAGCCCACGATATCCCGCTGCCCGATTCGATTCAACGCTGCTCCTGTCCGAGGTAAGCTGCTGCTGTTCGGCAGCCCACACCTGCGTTGAAATTCGGCAGCTTCGGGACTATGCATGGTGGACGCCAGCGCCGTTCTGAGTGTTCCCCGCTCCGCGAGGCTCCGTGAGTCAGTCGTCGGCAGAAGTGACAATCCCGGATCAGCACTTCGATGGCGATGCAGCCCCGCTCATCGACCGGGTGCTCGCGCCGTTTCAGCGATTCGTGCAGACCGAGTCCGCCAGCGGGCTGGTGCTGCTCGCGTGCACGGCAGTCGCGCTCGTGTGGGCCAACTCACCTTGGGCAGCGTCCTACGAACACCTGTGGGAAACCGAGCTGACGGTCGCGCTGGGCCCCTGGACCGTGCGCTCCACCCTGCATCACCTGATCAACGACGGGCTGATGGCAGTGTTCTTCTTCCTCGTCGGCCTCGAGATCAAGCGCGAGATGCTGGCTGGCGAGCTCGCCTCGGCACGGCAGGCCGCACTGCCGATCGCCGGAGCCCTGGGCGGCATGATCGTACCGGCTATGCTCTACGCGTCGCTGAATGCGGGCAGGACCGGCGAGCCGGGGTGGGGTGTCCCCATGGCGACGGACATCGCGTTTGCGCTGGGAGTTCTGGCACTCCTGGGCGACCGGATTCCGGCCGGCGTTCGCGTTTTCCTCGCCGCCCTCGCGATCGTGGACGACATCGGCGCCGTGCTCGTGATCGCAGTGTTTTACTCCGGTGGCATCGCCTGGAATGCCCTGCTGGCTGCCGGTGCACTGGTGCTGCTGGCGATCGGCGCCAACATCGCCGGCGTGCGGCGGCCCTGGGCCTACGCTGCCATCGGGCTTCTGCTCTGGGGCGCGGTTCTCTCCTCCGGAATCCACGCCACTATCGCGGGAGTGCTCCTCGCGATGACGATCCCTTCTCGGACCCGCATCGATGAGGACCGGTTCCTCGCCCGCGCACGGCGGGCTCTGTCCCGCTTCGAGGTGGCGCACGAGCCCGGCGCATCGCCCCTCCGGGATCCGGAGCACCAGGCTGCGGTGCAGCAGCTCGAGCGGCTGGCCGAGCAGCTGCAGCCGCCGCTCCTCCGTCTGGAACACTCGCTCCACGGCGTCGTGGCGTTCGGGATCATGCCTCTCTTTGCTCTCGCCAATGCGGGCGTGCCGCTCGGACTCGCTCAGCTGGAGGGTGGCGGGAGCACCGCCGTGGCGGCGGGAATTGCCCTGGGGCTGCTGGTGGGTAAGCCAGTCGGCATTACACTACTCGCCTGGGCAGCCGTGCGCCTCGGCGCGGCGAGCCTGCCCCAAGGCGTGACTTGGCATATGATCGTTGGGGCAGGATTGCTCGGTGGGATCGGCTTCACCATGGCGCTGTTTATCGCAGGTCTCGCCTTCGTGAATCAGCCGGCGCTCCTCGTAGCGGCCAAGCTCGGGATTCTGGGCGCCTCACTGATCGCAGGCCTGGCAGGCTGGCTCACGCTCCGCCGAAGGCCGCGCCTGGCGAGCTGATGTGATCTGGTAAGGGTGCACCCATGCTGAGTGACACTGGAAGAACCGACTCGCTATGGATGGTCACCCGTCCGCCACTCACGCCCGAGCCGCTCCGGCGTGATGCCCGGGCGGATGTCTGCGTTATCGGCGCGGGGATCGCGGGGATCTCCACGGCGTACCTGCTCGCCAAAGCCGGCAAGCGGGTAATCGTCCTCGATGATGGTCCCGTAGGTGGCGGTGAGACCGGTCGCACCACCGCGCACCTCTCGAACGCGCTGGACGACCGCTACTTCGAGCTGGAGCGGTTGCACGGCCACGACGGTGCCCGGCTGGCCGCGGCCAGTCACGCCGCGGCCATCGAGCAAATCGACACAGTCGTCCGCGAGGAGGGGATCGACTGCGGATTCACCCGGCTCGATGGTTACCTCTTCGTGCCTCCGGGCGAATCCCCTGAGATCCTGGAGAAGGAGCTGGACGCCGCCAGGCGCGCCGGCCTGACCGAAGTCGAGCTGGTCCGGCGAATTCCCGAGCTCTCCTTCGACCCCGGACCCGCGCTTCGATTTCCTCGCCAGGGCCAGTTCCACCCGCTCGCGTATCTGTCGGCACTGGTCGGTGCCATCGAGCGGATGGGCGGTACGGTCCACGGGAAGACTCATGTCACGGGCGTCGAGGCCGGGCCGCCGGCCCGGGTAGCCAGTGAAGGCGGGCAGACGGTTACCGCGGATTTCGTGGTATGCGCCACCAACACGCCCGTCATCGACTGGCTGGTCATCCACAGCAAGCAGGCCGCCTACCGCACCTTCGCTATCGGCGCGCGACTCAACGGTCGGGTACCGCCGGCGCTCTACTGGGACACCGCTGATCCCTATCACTATGTTCGGCTTTCCGGCGACGTACTCATCGTAGGAGGAGAGGATCACAAAACCGGGCAGGCCGACGATGGCGACGACCGCCTGGCCCGCCTGGAAGCATGGACCCGGGAGCGCTTCCCGGTAGGACCGGCGGAGTTCAGGTGGTCCGGCCAGGTGATGGAGCCGGTGGATGCCATGGGGTACATCGGACGGAACCCGGGCGACAAGGGGCACATATTCATAGCCACCGGCGACTCGGGCCACGGCATGACCCACGGGACGATCGCGGGCATGCTGATCACCGATCTCATCCTCGGCCGACCGAACGAATGGGAGCAGCTCTACGATCCCGCACGGAAGTCGCTCAAGGCGAGCGCGGAGTACGCCAAGGTAAATCTGAATGTGGCCAAGCAATACCTCGACTACATCAAGCCGGGAGAGGTAGGTTCCGAGGACGAGATCCAGCCGGGGCACGGAGCCGTCGTGCGGCACGGAACCAAAAAAGTAGCGGTGTACCGCGACCCGAGCGGAACCCTGCACCGCTCCACCGCGGTCTGCCCTCACCTCGGCTGCATCGTGCAGTGGAACTCGCTGGAGGGCTCCTGGGACTGTCCCTGTCACGGCTCGCGCTTCGGTACCGATGGCCGGGTAATGAACGGCCCGGCGCTCGGCGGACTCGAGGTGGAGCCATGAGCGCCGGCCGCATCGCCCGCTGGGCGTTCTTCTGGTCCATCTGCTCCTCGATTACCGGCTGCAACTACGCGAAGCTGGCTCGGCCCAACGTGCTGGGTCAGCTGCACCCCGACCTCGTCGGCCTGGTCAACTTCCTGCCCAGCATCGATCATCCCAATGAAGCCACCCTGGGCCGCCTGATCGGAACCGGCGGACTCAAGGAAGCGGAGCGAGACAGTGCCGGGTTCATGCGCGTGCGAGTACGCATACCGCGGGACCAGTTCATCTGGCGTCCCTCGGTGGTGGTGATGCCGGAGTCCGGCGTGCTCGAGCTGGAGTTCTCCAACGAAGATCCGGTGGTGCACCAGGCAATCGTTGCGAGTGAGGGCACCAAGCAGTTTCTCGACATCCTGCCCCGCTCCCGTGGAGTCGCCCGGATTCGGCTGGACCAGCCGGGGATGTATTCCTTCGGCTGCCCCGTAGGGAATCACGCCGGCCGAGGAATGATCGGAATCATCATCGTGCGGGGCGATACGCCCGACGAAGCTCGGCTCGACCGCCCACCGATGCCGCGGCCATGAGCTCGCGAAGCCTGAGCATCGGCTTCACCGGACTCCTGCTGGCGTGCGCCTCGGGCTACCAGGAATATCCGGTGCTAACCCAGAGCGAGCCGCTGACCGCACGAGACGCCCGGATCCCGCGCACCGCGCCGGCCGTGGCCGCAGGAGTCACACCGGAGCGCCTGGTCCGGGCTCGCTCCGAGCCACAGAACTGGCTCACCTACTACGGTGCCTACGACGCTCAGCGGTTCAGCACTCTCTCTCAGATCAACGTAGAGAACGTCTCCCGCCTCCGGCCGGCGTGGACCTTTCAGCATCCAATCATCAGCCTGGTTGCCTCTCTCGCGACCTACGGCTTCGAGGCTGCGCCCATCGTGGTGGACGGAGTGATGTACGTGTCCGGCTTCGACGGGTACGTATGGGCGCTCGACGCCGCGAGCGGGAAGCTGCTCTGGCAGTACCAGCACAGCATTCCGGTGGATGTCGCCCTCTGCTGCGGGAACATCAACCGCGGTGTCGCCGTGGCTCAGGGCAAGGTGTATCTCGCTACCCTCAACGCGCACCTCGTCGCCCTTGACGCTCGTACCGGCACCAAGGTCTGGGAACAGACCTTCGGCGACATGCGCGCCGGCGAGAGCGCCACGCTGGCGCCGCTGGTGGTCAAGGATCTCGTGGTGGTAGGCGCGTCCGGTGCCGAGTATGGTGTGCGGGGACACCTGGATGCCTTCGACGCCGCAACGGGCGTTCGCCGCTGGCGGCTGTACACTGTTCCCAAGGCCGGTGAGCCGGGATCGGAGACCTGGCCGGGCGGAAACGCGTGGGCCACCGGCGGCGGTGCCGTGTGGATCACCGGAAGCTACGACCCCGAGCTGGATCTGATGTACTGGGGGACCGGCAACCCCGGCCCGGTGTTTCACGGCGAGCCTCGCGCCGGCTCCAACTTGTACACCAACTCGGTGATCGCAGTGGATCCGGACGACGGGAAAATCCGCTGGCACTACCAGTTCACTCCGCACGACGTGTGGGACTACGACGGCGTGAACGAGATGATTCTGTTCGAGCGCGACGGCCGAAAGCTGCTGGCCCACTTCGACAAAAACGGATTCTTCTTCCTGCTGGACCGCACCGATGGAAGCCTGGTGCGAGCCACGCCTTTCGGCCGGGTGGATTGGGGCCGCATAGATGACTCGACCGGCGCGGTGACCGTGCTTCGTACCCCGACGCCGGAAGGCAGCCAGATCTGCCCCGGCCCCGCCGGAGCGAAGGAGTGGTCGCACGCGGCGTTCAGCCGGCAGACCGGCCTGTTCTACGTGCCGGTAGTCGAGGCCTGCGCCAACTTCCGGACCGATCCGGCGCCATTCAAGGAAGGCATGACCTACCTCGGCGGACGGGCCGATGTCGCCGGTAATCCGCAGATCGGCTTTCTCAAGGCGTTCGATCCGGCCACCGGGCGGGAGGTCTGGTCGTGGCGCTCGGAGCATCCGATGGTCGGCTCGGTGCTGACGACCGCCGGTGGCCTGGTGATTACCGGCGCACCCACCGGGGAGCTGCTCGCCTTCGACGCTCGCGACGGCCGGCTGCTCTGGCGCTACCAGACCGGGAGCGGCATCCACGGCAACCCGATCACCTACAGCGTCAACGGCACCCAGTACATCGCGGTACCCTCCGGCTGGGGCGGCTGGGTCAAGGGATTCGCGCCCGAGCTGCTCGGCGCCTCCCGCGGCAGCGCGCTCTTCGCGTTCTCGCTGCCGTAGGGGCCGGGCGGCCGCGCGCCCGGAACCTTTAGCTACCGTATACAGTTAGGTGTACGTTAAGAGCAGTGCAGACAGATTGGACTCTGCTATAAGGAAATGGTATGAGCGAGGAGCGGAAGGGAGCCGGCTCGGCCGTAGCCGGAGCGCGGCAGACCGAGGTGGCAGTGCTGGCGGGCGGGTGCTTCTGGGGAGTCGAGGAGATCCTGCGCGCGGTGCCCGGCGTGATCGACACCGATGTGGGCTACACCGGCGGTTGGGTCAAGAATCCCACCTACGAGGACACCCACGACAGCAAGTCGGGGCACGCAGAAGCCATCCGGGTGACCTTCGATCCATCGGTGCTGAGCTACGAGGACCTCCTGGAGAAGTGGTTTTTCCGCCTGCACGACCCCACGACGCTCAACCGGCAGGGCAACGACGTCGGCACCCAGTATCGCTCGGCGATCTTTCCCCAGACCCCCCAGCAGAAGGAGACCGCCGAGCGGGTGAAGGCGCGGGTGGAGGCCTCGGGCAAGTGGAAGCGGCCGGTGGTGACCACAATCGAGCCGGCCTCCACCTGGTACAGCGCCGAGTCGTACCACCAGGACTATCTGCGGAAGAACCCCGGCGGCTACACCTGTCACTACCTGCGAGACTAACCGCCGCCACGGCCGCCGGGCTGTCGCTGTTGTTCCTCGCGACCCCCGCCTTGGCGCAGATCGACTACCGCAATCTCGACGATGACCGGCCGGTCGCCACCGAAGATGCCTACCCCGTGGAGCGCTACGCGTTCGAGCTGATCGCTCCTTACGGGTTCG
This sequence comes from Gemmatimonadales bacterium, assembly GCA_035628315.1. Lineage (GTDB taxonomy): Bacteria > Gemmatimonadota > Gemmatimonadetes > Gemmatimonadales > GWC2-71-9 > CAVVWJ01. The sequence continues at coordinate 6,265 of DASPKB010000013.1, forward strand.
AGGCCGAAACCGGTGGCACCGAGCTCCACAGCACCGTCCCCGAGATCGCCTACGGAATCGTACGCAACGCCCAGCTCGGCGTGAAGCTGCCGCTGGCAGCGGTAGATCAGGAGACAGGGACCAGGTGGGGCGTA
>DASPKB010000014.1:0-6027 GCA_035628315.1 Gemmatimonadales bacterium
GGGTACACCCCGTCCGCTGTTCCGGCAACGAGCACCCGGTCACAGCTTCCCTCATCGAGCAGCAACCGTGCGGCCTCCCGGAACGGTTTCCAGAGCCGACGAATTTCCTGCCCGCGACTGCCGGGAAAAATGCCGAGCACCCGTTCGCCGGCTGAAATACCCAGCCTTTGTCTCGCCTCTTCTCGAGCAGGCCCAGGAGGACGGTCGACGAGCGGGTGCCCTACGTACTCGCTCCGGACCCCGAGCTGATTGAAAAAAGTCTGCTCGAATGGAAGTACTACTGCGAGACGATCGACCGCAGCAGCGAGTCGGCGTGCCCGCTCGGGACGCCAGGCCCAGAGCTGAGGCGCGATGTAGTACAGCACTTTGGTGCCGGCCTGGTGTGCTGCTTCGGCAACCCGAAGATGGAAGCCGGGGTAATCGGTCAGGATGGCCAGATCATACCTGCCAGCCCTGAAATCCCGCTGCAGGGATCGAAGTAGTCGGTAGTGCGCCCGGATTTTCGTTACCACCTCGACCACCCCGAACGCAGCCAACCCTTCGATAGGGTAGCGAATCGTAGCACCCGCCCCGGCCATGTGCGGGCCGCCGAGCGCCTCGATAGTAGCCCGGGGGTAGCGGCGGGCCAGGGCGCGAACGATTTCCGCGGCGTGGAGATCCCCGGAAGGCTCAGCCGCAGAAATGAAGATGCGAGGCGCGCCTCGCGCAGCCATCAGTGGGTGGAAGCGGCGAGCGGCTGAGTCCGGACTGCGTCAGCCACTCGAAGGGCCAAGGCGAGCGCGGCCCGGCCTTCTTCCCCCCGGACCACCACCTCGCGCTGTCCTTGCACCGCGTGAACGAAGCTCTGGAGCTCGAGCGCCAGAGCGTCGGCCTCCGGAGCTTGCAGCTCGATCCGCTCCACTACGTCCGCCAGTTCCCGGCCGGTACCGGGCTGCCAGCCCGGACGAACCCGCATGAATTCTCCGCCACCGCTGGCCAGATCGAGCGAGAAGTAGCCGTTCGGCTGAAAGAGCCGGAGCCGCCGGATGCGCTCCCGGGCTACGCGGGACGCTGTTGCCTGGGCTACTGCGCCGTTGGCAAACTCGACCCGGGCGTTTGCCAGATCGAGGTGCGACGAGAGCACCGAGATGCCAGACGCTCGCACCTCCGTAGCAGCACTTCCCCCGGTAAGGTGGAGCACCAGATCCAGGTCGTGAATCATGAGATCAAGCACCACCGCCACATCGGTTCCCCGTGGTTGGAACGGTGCTAGCCGCTGGCTCTCGATATAGCGAGGGCCGTCGAGATATGGTTCGGCGGCCCGGAGCGCTCGGTTGTAGCGTTCGATGTGCCCGACTTGAAGCTGTACTCGGCGACGGCGCGCCATGGCGATGAGCCGGTCGGCCTCTTCGAGCGTAGCCGCCAGCGGTTTTTCCATGAGCACTGGGACGCTCATCTCCAGCGCGCGCAGACCCACCTGCGCGTGCGCCGGAGTGGGCACCGCCACTGTGACCGCCTCTGCCCGGGCCAGCAGGTCATCGATCTCCACGAATGCCGCCGTGCCCAGCTCGTCGGCGATTTTCCGGCACCTACCAGCGTCCAGATCGCACACTCCGACCAGCTGCACTTCTTTGAGTCGGGCAAGATGCCGGGCATGATGCTGACCGAGAGCGCCGACGCCTATGACCCCGACGGGCAGCCGGGCCCTCACGCCGGCACTCCCCGTTCACTGGATTCCACAAAGGCGAGAAACCGCTCGATCTCGGGAATCGGCGGCAGCTCGGTACGGGCACGCTCCATGGCCTGGGACAAATTGAGATCGGAATTGAAGAAGAGCCGGTATGCCCGTTTCAGCGCCGCAACCGTCTCCCCGGGAAATCCGGCGCGCTGGAGGCCGATAGAGTTGAGGCCGTACAGCTCCATGGGGTTGCCGACGGCCTTGACGTAAGGGGGAATGTCCTGGTTGACTCGTGAGCCACCGCCCACGAATGCATAGGTTCCAATGGTGACGAACTGGTGTACCGCGTTGAGCCCGCTCAGAATGGCTCGATCCTGAATGGTGACATGGCCGGCGCACTGGGTAGCATTCGCGATCACCACATCGTCGCCCACATGGCAGTCATGTGCGAGGTGCACGTAGCTCATGATGAAGCAACGGGAACCCACCGTAGTCTTGAAGGTGGATGTGGTGCCTCGATTTATGGTCGAGTACTCACGGATGATGGTGCCCTCGCCAACCTCCACCCAGGTTTCCTCGCCGGCATATTTCAGGTCCTGGGGATCGCCACCCAGAATCGATCCATCACCCACGCTCACCGCATCCGCCAATCGAACGTTCCGCTGCAGCGTCACTCGAGGTCCCAGGCGACATCGGTCACCCACGATGACATTGGGTCCTACAATGGCAAAGGGGCCCACTGAGACCCCCCTCCCCAGATCGGCGGTGGAATCGATCAGCGCCGTCGGGTGAATGCCGCTCACCGATCCACCACCCGCGCCATCATCTCTGCTTCCGCCACCACCTGCCCTTCTACGTAAGCCATTCCCTTCATGCGGCAGGTCCGGCCCCGGTTCTGCAGCATCTCCAGCTCACACCGCAGCTGATCACCAGGAAGCACCGGGCGGCGGAATTTCACGTTGTCGAGCGACATGAAGTAGACCACCTTCTGATCGGGGTCTTCGATGGTGCCGAGCAGTAACATTCCGCCGACTTGAGCCATGGCCTCGATGATGAGCACACCGGGCATGATCGGGTGCCCCGGAAAATGGCCCTGGAAGAACGGCTCATTGATAGTCACGTTTTTGATCCCGACGATACGCCGCGTGCCCTCCACCTCGATGATCCGGTCGACCAGCAGGAACGGATAGCGGTGGGGGATGACGTCTAGGATCCGTCCAATGTCCATCACAACCCCTCCCACGCGCTGGGCGGTGCGGGTGAGCCAGCGGGCCAGCGCAATATTACCCTGGTGGCTCGGTCTGGTGGCAACCACATGCGCCTGAATGCGGCCGCCGATCAGGGCCAGGTCACCCAGAATGTCGCCGGCCTTGTGGCGCACAAACTCATCCGGCCAGCGGAGTGATCCGCCGACCAGCCCTTCCTCCGAGAGCACCAGGGTCGACTCGAGCGCCGCGCCCAGCGCGAGACCCCGGGCTCGCAATGCATCCGCTTCGCGCAGAAACCCAAAGGTGCGCGCCTCGGCTATCTCGGCGGCAAAGGCGGCGGGCGTGATATCGTATGAGCCGGTTTGCCGGCCAATGAGCGGGTGGCTCCACTCTATCGTGGTGGTGAGCCGCAGAGCCGTGGCCGGAGCGACGACGTACGAGGAGTCGCCCTCGACGATATCGAACGGCTGAGTGACCCGGTACACCACCGGATCGCCGGGCTGTTCGACGATCCCGGCGTCCTGAAGCGCATTCAAGTAAGGAGAGAAGGATCCGTCGCCGATCGGCGGCTCTGGACCGTTCAGCTCGATGGTGAGGTCATCGATCTGGAGAGCTGCGGCCGCGGCCAGTAGATGCTCCACCGTCTGGACCACGGTCTCACCTTCGCCCAACACAGTTCGGCGCTCGGTGGATTGAACGGCATTGAGCCGAGCGGGAATGATCGGCTCGCCGGGCAGATCGGTCCGGCGGAACACGATGCCCTGGCCCGGCGACGCCGGCTGGCAAATGGCCTCCACGGGCGACCCGGTGTGCAGGCCGATGCCGTGAACGCAGGCGCTCTTTGCCAGGGTTCTCCTAGCCACCCCGGGCACGCTCCGGTACCAGTTCCTCCAACTCGTCAACTATGGGGGCCAGACGGTACATCGCGGCCTGGGCTCGCAGGAACTGACGGTGCGGGCGTGCCGGATGGCCGCTGAAGGATGCTCCCGCGGGCACATCGCCGAAGATCGCGCTCTTGGCCGCGATGCGCGCACGGTCTCCGATTACGAGGTGGTCGGTGACACCAACATGCCCTGCCAGGATCGCATCGTTTCCGATCCGGGTACTACCCGCGATGCCGACACCGGCCATGATCAGGCAGCGCTGGCCGATTCTCACGTTATGTCCGACCTGCACCAGATTGTCGAGCTTGGTCCCCCGTCCCACGATGGTGTCGTCGATGCTGCCGCGGTCGATGCAGGTGTTGGAGCCGACCTCCACATCGTCCTCGAGAATGCAGTTGCCGATGTGAGGAATCCGGGTGTGGCCCTGACCGTCGGAGAGATAGCCGAACCCGACCCCACCAATGACCGCACCCGCCTTGAGAACGACGCGGTTGCCCAGCCGGCTTCCGGAATAGCACACAGCTCCGGGCCCCAGCACCACGTCGTCTCCTACTACAACGCCGTCGCCGATGAACGCGTGGTGCGCGATCTGGCAGCGACTCCCCAGACTGACCCGCGTTCCGAGCACCGCGTAGGGTCCAATGGAGACATCCTGGCCCAGCGTGGCGCCCGCGCCGATTCGGGCTGTGGGATCGATGCCGGAGGTGGGTGGGTCAGCGGGAAAGAGCTTCCGTATGACGCGCACCAGCGCGTCATACGGGTCGCGCACCACGATTCGGGTGCGGGGTCCACTCGAGGCTGCGGCGAGGTCTTCAGGGATCAGGACCGCACCTGCACGGGAGTTCCCGAGATCACCGGCATAACGGGAGGAAACTGCGAAGGTCAGTGCATCGGGTCCGGCCCGATCCAGTGGCCGGATCGACTCGATGCGCACCTCCCCGTCGCCAAGCAGGCGGCCACCGACAAGGTCGGCGACCGCCTGCGCGGTAAGGCCTCCAGCCGTCACTCGACTAGCTGCCTGCTTTGAGCTGCTGGATGACGCGCTGGGTCAGGTCCAGGGTTTTGTCGGCGGTGACAATCCCGTTGTTGGGCGCGCTCACATCGAAGATGATGGCATAATTCCCTGCGGCGCGGACACCTTCAATCACGCTGTTAACCTTGCTCTGGATCGGATCGAGCAACTCCCGCTCACGGGTTGCGGCCTGTTGCTGGAGCTCCTGCGTGCGCTTTTCCAGCTTCTGCTGCTGGGCCTGAAGGTCCTTGCGCTTGGCGGCTCTTTGCGTCGGGCTCAGCATGACCGATTGCTGATCGAAGTCGGATGCGGCTGAGTCGAGACTGGCCTGGAGCTTCTGTACTTCGGTGCGATAGCTGGCCAGCTCCCTGGTGAACGTCGACTCGGCCTTCACGTATCCGGGCGTCTGTTTGAGGATGGCCTGGGTGTTCACATACGCCACCTTTGGGCCTGCGGCCTGTTGAGCGGCGAGCGACCCGGTTCCCGCCACTACGAGAGCCGCCAACCCTACCCAGACTCCCACGACGACACGCTTCATGCTTCACTCCCGATGAAAGGTCCCTGCTGATTAAAAGAAATTGCCCAACTTGAAGTGCAGCTGCCAACCCGGCTTGGGACGGCCCTCGAGGTCCACCCGGTCGAAGCCGTAGCCCAGATCGACTCCGATCGGGCCGAGCGGCGAAATCACCGCGGCCCCGAACCCGGCGCCCCGGAAGAGCCGGGTAGGATCCCACTGACGAGCGGTGCGATAGACGTTTCCAGCGTCGAAGAACGCACTGACGTAGAACGATTGGCTGACCCTGGCGCCTGCTTCCACCGTGAATGTGGCGTACGATTTTCCAAAGGATTCCGCGCTGGCCGCGTTGTTGCCGCCTGCGTTGGGATCGAACCCGTTCGGAGTAATCGAGAACTCGTCGTAGCCGCGCAGCGGGACTCCGTACTGCACACCGCCGAGAGCATAAAGATCCTGGTAGAATGGCCCGGCATCGCCGAAGACGAACCCGGACTTAGCCGTAAGTCCGAGGACAAACTGCACGCCGGCTCCGAGCTGCCCGCCGCCGCCAAGGCTGCCAAGTGGCGCGTACCAGCGCCCCTCCAGATCCACCTTCCGGTAATTGCCCGTGCCGCCTAGGAAACCGCCGTTCAGCTCGCCACTGATGTTGGTCATGGAGCCGCCGGTGGCAAACGGAAGACCGACACGGGTGTCCCGAACCAGGCTCGTTCCGAACGACGAGCGAGTGCAGGCCCGGCAGCGGAAGCGCTGCT
>DASPKB010000015.1:0-4412 GCA_035628315.1 Gemmatimonadales bacterium
AAAACCACGATATTGGAAGCCATCGCCTGGGCGATGTACGGCATGCCGGCCGCTCGAGGGAACCGCGAGACGCTGCGCAGGCGGGGAGCGTCACCGCGGGCCCGCGTGGAAGTCGAAATTGAGTTTACCCTTGGGCCCCACCAGTACCGGATTGTCCGGTCGCTCAATCAGGCCGAGCTGTATCAGGATCGCGATCCGTCTCCCATCGCCTACAGCCTGGGCTCGGTCACGGAGCGGGTCACCCGCATCCTGGGCATGACCCGCGACGAATTCTTTAATACCTATTTCACCGGCCAGAAAGAGCTGGCAGTTATGGCCGCCATGTCCGCTCCCGAGCGGGCTCAGTTCCTCTCCCGGGTACTGGGGTACGAGCGGCTGCGGGCTGCGCAGGATAGGCTGAAGGAGAAACGATCCGCCCTCAAGGCCCGCGTGGATGCGCTACGCGCCGGGCTGCCTGACCTGGCGGAGCTCGACGAGGCTCAGCGCCGGGCCGAGGAGAGGCTGGAGTCGGCCCAAACTGCCGAGGCAGCGGCAGCACGCTCTCACGAGGTGGCCGAAGCGCGCCTGGCCGGGATTCGTCCCCGGTGGGAGCAGCTGCAGCAGTTGCGAGAAACCGCCCTCGCCCTGGAAGCCGAGCTGAAAGTAGCGGACCACCAGGCGGCTGCCGCGGCTCAGCGCATCGCGCGATTGGAACAGGAAGAGATAGAGCTGAAAGCAGCCCACGAACAGCTGGACGAGCTGGTTCGGCAGCTGAGCCCACTAGCCACGCTGCGGGAGGAAGCCGCTGCCCTCCAGGAGCAGGCCGAGCACGACGCGAGCCGCCGACGCTACCGGGCGCAGCTGGATGAGGTGCAGGCTCATCTATCCTCCATAGAGGACCGGGTTGCTCGCATTCCGCCGCTCGAGGTGATTCAGGCGGCCGTGGATAGAGTAAATGCCTCTCGCGCGGCGCTCACCGCCGCCACTCTGGAGACAGAGGAGCAGCGCACTGTCTGGGTGCGTGACGCTCAAGATGCGCAGACCAAGCGTCAGGGCCTCCTGGATCAATACCAGGAGCTGAAGGAGCAACGGCAGCGCATCGTCAAAGCCGGCGCCAATGGCGTGTGTCCTACCTGCACCCGGCCTCTGGGCGAGGAGTATGCCAAAGTGCTGGAGCTGCTCGATCGGCAGATGGAAGAGGTGCGCGCAAACGGAAACTTCTACAAGCAGCGCATCGAACAACTGCAACAGGAGCCGGCCGCCCTCATCGAAATTGAGCATCGGCGGCTGGAGTTGGAACAAGAAGTTTCCGTCGCCACCGGCGAGCTGGCGCGGCTGAAGGCGCAGGCGCAGGATTCGAAGCCGCTGCGGGACGAGCAGCATCGTCTCCTCGGGCGAGTCGACGAGCTTCAGTCCGTGCTCGAGCAGGTCGTCGGCGCGTATGACCAGGCCCGCCATGAGGCTGTTCTGCGCGAGACCCGCGCCCTGGAGCCCCTGGCGCTCCGGGTCGAGCGCTTGCGGGCCGTGGCAGATCGCAGCGAGGAAGTGGAGGCGGAGTTGAGGAGCGCTCGTGCTGCGGGCGAGGAGATCGCCTCGGCGATCACGGATATCAAGTCACGGATTTCGGCTCTGGATTATTCGGAAGCTGCGTTCCGCGAATTTCGCGCAGCGGAGCTGGCGGCCGAAGCAGAACGGCGGCGGGCGGAGCTGGAGCTGGTACGCGCCCGAGGCGAGAGTACCGCTGCCCAGGAGGCGGTTCAGGTGATAGTGCGGCGCCGAAGCGAACGCGCTGAGCGGGAGCGCGCAGCCGCTTCAGCCGCCGGTGATCTCGCGCTGCATCAGGAGCTGGACCGGGCACTTACCGACCTGCGGACCGAGCTAAACTCCACGCTTCGCCCTGATCTCTCCTATCTCGCCAGCGGGTTCGTCAGGGATCTGACCAGCGGGCGATACACCGATCTGGAGCTGGACGAGGACTACGCCGCCACCCTCCTCGATGATGGCGATCCGAAGGCAGTCATCTCCGGTGGCGAGGAGGACATCGCGAACCTGGCGTTGCGGTTGGCAATTAGCCAGATGATCGCCGAGCGCGCCGGCCAACCCCTCTCGCTTCTGATTCTGGACGAGATCTTCGGCTCACTCGATGAAGATCGCCGCACGGCGGTAGTGGATCTTCTCCGAAGCCTGGCTGACCGGTTTCCCCAGGTCATTCTCATCACCCATATCGACTCTGTGCGCGAAGGGTTCGACCGGGTCGTTCGGGTCGGAGTGGATGTGGCGAGCGGCGTTGCTACAGTGCGGGACGAGCCGCGGGAAGACCATGATGTGGCGGCCTGATCGGAGTATCCGGGGCCCCGACCGGCCCACGTTGCGCGACATCGACTCGCTGAACCGGGTATTCGCGGACTCGTTCACGGATCGGTACAGCCGGGACGGTTTGGTAGGCGTGCGAGTGCCGCAGCTCAACAATTTGGTCTGGCGCTACGCGTTGGAAGACGCCGGCGACGGATCTATGGTCTGGCGCGATGCCGACGGGCACATGATCGCATTCAACATGGTACATAGATCGGGCACCGAGGGCTGGATGGGACCGCTCGCTGTCCGTCCCGATCACCAGGGAGAGGGCCTGGGCTCCAGCATGGTCCGCGCCGGCATCGATTGGCTGCGCAGCCAGGGTGCCACCACGATCGGGCTGGAGACCATGCCTCGAACCGTCGACAACATAGGATTTTACAGTCGGATAGGGCTGGTGCCGAGCCATTTGACGGTGACCCTGGTCCACGACGTGCCGCGCCGTCCCATCGGCGTTCCCGACCTGCTCTCGGCATCGGGCTCGGCGTGGACCGGGTGGGTAGAGCAGTGCCGAAGACTGGCTGACTCGGTCCTGCCTGGGGTCGATTTCACCCGCGAGCTGGCGCTGACGCACGACCTGGGTATCGGGGATACGACCTTGCTCCGGGATGGGCAGAAGCTGACCGGCTTCGCTCTCTGGCATTCCATTCCCTTGGCGGCCGGCCGGCCAAAGGACGAGCTGAGAGTACTGAAATTGGTGGCCACGGATCAGGAGGCCTTCGAGCGGCTGGTGCACGCCCTCCAGCTCACTGCCGCTGGGGAACGGGTTAACCGGGTGGCGATTCGCTGCCAGACCGAGTTCTCAACGGCTTACCTTCGGCTCATCGAGCTCGGCTTCCGGGTTCACTGGACCGATCTCCGTATGCTACTGCAGGGTTTCCCTCAGCGGACCCCGTCCCAAGGCGTTCTCATGTCGAATTGGGAGATCTGAGCAGCTAACGCTGCAGCTGCTTCTTTACCGCGGCGAGCAGGTCCTCGTTGCGAAATGGCTTTGCGAGGAAGGCCAAACCGGGCGACACCAGCCGCAGGTCCATGAGTTGAGCGGTGAATCCGGACATGAACACAATCGGAAGACTGGGGCGCCGTCGCGCGAGTGCTGCCGCGAGCTGCCGCCCATCCATGACCGGCATTCGCAGGTCGGTCAGTACCAGCGCGACGTGATCTGGTGCGGTACTCTCGAGAAGCGTTAGGGCGCTGGCCCCGTCCGGCGCTTCGAGCACATTGTACCCTTCGCTCTGCAGCAGCCGCCGGATACCTATCCGCAGGACCTCCTCGTCTTCCACCACGAGTACAGTCGGGCCGGACCGTGAACCGGTTTCCCCTGGCATGTCGCCGGACGCGGTGGATGGGATCACGGCTGCCGGTCTGTGCCGGGCAAAGCGATGATCAGGCGGGCAACCTGCTGAACACCCGGGAGGGCTGGCCCGTCGGTACCGGGAATCCTAGCACATCCTGGTAGACGCTCATCGTCTTGCGTACCATCTCGTCCAGCGTGAAATGCTGCTCATACCGCTTGCGTCCCGCAGCGCCGAAGCGGGCGCGCAATCCCGGGTCACGCAACAGCCGGCCGATCCGATCCGACAGCTCATCCACTCCAGCTTGCGGTATCAGAAAACCGGTTTCCGCATCATGCACTGACTCGGCTACACCACCTACGTTGGAGGCAACTACCGGTAAACCGGCCCGCATGGACTCCAGAATGCTGAGAGGAAAGCCTTCCCAATTGCTGACCAGCAGGCTGATCTGAGCCCGTGCTAGCAGCTGTGCCACGTCCTTCCGCTGACCCAGAAACTGAATCCGGCTGCGCATCCCCAGGCTATCTGCCAGTGCTTCGGCCTCGGGCCGGAGAGGGCCGTCTCCAATGAGATCGAGCTCCCAGGGTTCGCTCTGCAGCGGACGCAAGGCTCTGAGCAGAGTAGTGTGATCCTTCTGCGGCTCGAAGCGCGCCACCATGACTAGCCGGGGTGGGGTCGCCTCCGGGGTTGCGCGCAGATCGGCGGAGACGTCGGGCATCCCATTGTGAACCGTTACCACCCGGCGCTCCGTCACCAGGCCGGCTTGAATGCCGAAGCGACGGTCGA
>DASPKB010000016.1:0-4985 GCA_035628315.1 Gemmatimonadales bacterium
GTCTGGGAAGACGGTCAGCCAGTGCGCCATAGGCCGGCACCAGTCCGAGCAACAACACAGCCTGGCCGGCGGCGAGATAGGATTTGAGCTCGGCTCCCCCCTCAACCGACAGGATGAGCGCTTCCCGCACCGGACGGATGCAGTAGTAGGTCGCGAGAAGCAGGAAGACATTGAAGGCGAGCAGCAATGCAGTCCCGCCTTCTCCGGCGCGGACGTCGGCAAAGAGGCGGAGTGCACGGTCGAGCGGACCAGCCCGATCGATGGCTGGTGAGGCCACTGCAGGTCGTGCCGTCATGACAACGCGAGCGCTAGGAGGCGGTCGTGGTCGGCGTCTCGATTGGCGCCCAGCCGATGTCCATGGTCTTGGTCAGCATCCGCCGGTCCCCATCGGGCGGCGGCGTACCAGCAGTCTCCGGGTGGTGCCGGTCCCACCAGCGATGGGCCTTTTCCTCGCTCCACTCGGCTGCGGGAACCGCGGCGGCCAGAAGCTTGGCCAGCTCGCCGGCCGACTGCGGACGATCCTCCGGGAGCTTGGCGAGGCAGGAAAGGATCACTGCGTCTAGGGAGGCGGGGATTTCCAGCTCGCTGCGCTTTGATGGCGCTGTAGGTTGAGCGTTGGCGTGCTGATACATCAGCTGGATGGCGTTGGGTGCCTGAAACACCAGCCGTCCCGTCAGCAGCCAGTATCCCACACACCCCAGAGTATAGATATCCACCCGATGATCGGGTGTACGGTCGCCCCGAATCACCTCGGGCGCTATGTACGCGGGAGTTCCCGTAGTGGCATCAGGAGCAGTGAGCAGAGTGGCCTCGCGGCTTTCTTCACCGATCGACTTGACGAGGCCGAAATCGAGAACCTTGACGAAGTCCACCTGCAGGCCCATCCGGCAGGTGAAGATGTTGGATGGTTTGATGTCGCGATGTACTAGGCCGCGCGCGTGGGCCTCTGCGAGTGATCCGCACACCTGGCGCAGCAGGTAGACTGCGCGCTCCGGCGGCACGGGGCCGTACCGTTCCACCAGGGTTTCCAGGTCGAGGCCATCGAGCAGCTCCATTACCAGGAAGAAGGTCCCGTCCTGTGCCACCCCGAAATCGTACAGACTGATGGTATGGGGCGAGCGCAGCGAGGCAGCCGCCTCTGCTTCGCGGCGGAACCGTTCCGTAATCACCCGGGCCACGCTGGGGGTGCTGGAGCCGATGATCTCGGGGCGGATCAGCTTGACCGCGGCGGGACGCGCCAGCATCTGGTGCGTCGCCCGGAACACCTCGCCCATGCCGCCCTTCCCGAGAGGCTCCTCCAGCCGATAGCTCCCCAGCTCGCGGGCGCGCCGCACCTGTTGGCCCAGGCCGTGAATGATCTTCACCGGGATCACTACAAGAAATGCGCAAATGTAAGTCGGCAGAAAGTCCCACAGCAGATAGAACGTGTTCAGCTGGAATGGTACTCCACGCAGGTAGCTCAGACCGAGCGCCAGCGGCTCGGTCGACGCGGCCAGCAGGGAGGTGATCAGGGTCTTGCGCGGTGTGTTCGGCACGATCGCCGGATAGAACAGGATCGGAATGCACACCCAGGAGACCCGGGGGCTGATCGGTACCGGCACCCACTGGCTCAGAATCGATACCAGGAAGCACTGGAGCACGAGATAACCCGAGCCGACATCGAGCAGGACCGCCTTGCCGCTGAGCCGGTGCGCCAGTCCGGTCATCGTGAGAGAGCTGACGACACCTATGGTGGCGACCAGGTTGCCCGGGTGAGGCCAGAGATCGCGCATGAACGCCATCTGGCCGAGCCAGCCCGCAACCAGGTTGTTCATCAGCAGGGTGAACGCCCACAGTGTGGCGAACACGATGCTCACGATGCCGACCCGTCGGCAGGTCTGGCAGATGACTTCCACGGGCAGGCTCTGCCCGGGCCGGGAGGCAGAAGGGGTTCGCACAGGCGTGGAAGGACGCCGTCCTAGGAGCCGTCGCGTCGTATTGCCTCTTCACGTTGCTTGAGTGATGCTAAGCCTACCACGGTTTTCCTCTCATGGCCATGTCGGATAGCCTAGCCACTGACTTACAATGAACGTAGGTTCGGGTCGGTTCCATTCTGGCCGGAATGGAGCTCCTGGCTGCATCATCTCATCGTCTCAGCAGATCTCATGGAATCTGGCGTACGGGCATCCACCGTCCCGCGCAGCGCAGGCCGCCTGGCGGCGCGCCGCGGCATTTTCAAGCTCCTCCTGGCCGGTGGAACCCTCGTGGCCTGTCAGCCGGGTGCCTCTCCTCCTTCGCCCAAACGGTGCGGGCCGGCCGTTCCGGAGAGCGCCCAGCATCCGGTCGTCCGCCGGGCTGTTCTGCTCGCCGGCCAGTACGACCTCATCCAGGTGCGAACCCAGCCGGTGGCGGGGGAAACCAGCGTGGGGCGGCTGCACCTGGAGAGGCCGGACTCTTTGGCCCGGGCCGGCTCGGTTGGAGGTGCCGCGCGGGATCTGATCGGCTGGCTGGAGCCCATCCGGGGCGACACCACCTGGAGGCCAGGAGCGGGATCCCGCGATTCCACCCGTCCCGGTGCCGTCCTCGCCGGAGATCATCTCCGCCTGGGACAGCCGGGCAGGCCCGAATCCCGGCTCGAACACCTCACCATTACTGCCGTGGCGCAGGAAGGTTTCTGGGGCTGGTGGAAGGCGGACCCGGGAATGGAAATAAGTATGGATTCAGTCACCAGGCGCGTGCTGCCGGATCCAGCCGGGTACTTTTGCGCCCTGCGAGTCGGTCCCTGAACTCCTCCAAAATCAGTGCAGGTCTTCTCCTCTACCGCCGCACTGCTGCCGGGCTGGAAGTCTTTCTGGCTCATCCGGGCGGACCCTTCTGGAAGGGCCGTGACGCAGGCGCCTGGACTATTCCCAAGGGAATCGCGGAACCGGGCGAGGACCTGCTCGCGGCGGCATGCCGTGAATTCGAGGAAGAGACCGGGGTGCATCCAACAGGACCCTTCGTGCCCCTAGGCGTCATTCGGCAGAAGGCCGGGAAGCTGGTGCATGCCTGGGCCTGGGAGGGGAACGCCGATCCTACTCAGGTCACCAGCAACAGCATGAAAACCGAGTGGCCCCGTGGTTCCGGACGCTGGCTGACGTTCCCCGAAATAGACCGTTGCGCCTGGTTCACTCCGGAGGAAGCTCGGATCAAGTTGAACACTGCCCAGACGGAGCTGATCGATCGGCTGGAAACCTGCCTTTATCCACCTCCGCCCGCGGCCCTAGGGTGAGACTCAGCGCCATGAGGAGTGTCCGGTCGGTCGTTCTTCTCTCGGTGGCCGGCGTGACCGCGCTGGCAGCACAGCAGCGCGCCCGCGCTCTCGGCGTGGCCCCGGGCACTCTCCAGCCCGGCCCCCGAAATTCCATCACCGACGTCGCCGGGGTGAAGGTAGGCCAGGTGACCTTGATGCAGGGGGATTCCATTCGCACCGGGGTGACGGCGATTCTGCCCCATGGCGGCAACCTGTTCCGCGATCGAGTGCCTGCTGCGATTCATGTCGGCAACGGTTTTGGCAAGCTGCTCGGCAGCACGCAGATCATGGAGCTGGGCGAGCTGGAAACGCCGATTTTGCTCACCTGCACGTTGTGCGTATGGAAGGCCGCGGATGCCATGGTAGCGTACCTGCTGGAGCAGCCGGGGATGGAGGACGTGAGGTCGATCAATCCCGTGGTCGGTGAGACCAACGACGGCTCCGTCCTGAATGCCATCCGGCAGCGTCCGATTACGGGCGAAGACGTACGGCGAGCATTGTCCGGAGCCGGCCTGAATGTCATGGAAGGAAGTGTTGGGGCCGGGACCGGCACCATGGCTTTCGGATGGAAGGGAGGAATCGGCACGTCCTCGCGACTGACCGCGAAGGACTCCGGATACGCGGTTGGGGTGCTGATTCAGTCGAACTATGGAGGCGACCTCCACATCCTCGGTGTGCCGGTGGGGCGCGCCTTGGGACGCAGCGGAATAAAACGAAGCCGGCACGACCCGCCCGCCGGCGGTTCCATTATGATCGTTGTCGCCACAGATGCTCCCCTTTCGGATCGCAACCTGCGCCGACTCGCTGCGCGTGCCTTGCTCGGGGTGGGACGCACTGGATCAGCAATGGACAATGGCTCCGGGGATTACGTCATCGCATTCTCCACCAGCAGCGCGATGAGGCGCCGACCTGGCGAAGCGCGCTATGGAGGCGGTGAACTGGCCAACGATGCGATGTCCGCTCTGTTTCAGGCAGCTGTGGAGGCCACCGAAGAAGCCGTCTATAACTCGTTGTTCATGGCTACCACCATCAGCTCCCGGCAGGGGTCGGCAGAGGCCCTGCCGGTCCCCGAAGTGCTCGAAATTCTACGCCGTCACCGGGTTCTTCGGGAGCCAGTACGCACCTCGAAGCCGTGAGCTCCTTTGCCGACCACTTCTCCGGTCTGGCACACGCCTACGCCAGCAGGCGACCACACTACCCCGAGGCGCTGTTCGAGTATCTGAGCTCGGTCTGCCCGCGGCATGAGATGGCCTGGGACTGTGCCGCCGGGACCGGACAGGCAACGCTTCCTCTGGTCCGGTATTTCAGGCGCGTCCTGGGCACCGATGCAAGTGGGGCGATGCTCACCCGGGCTCCGTCGCACCCGAAGGTGGAATACCGGGTGGCTCCGGCAGATTTAAGCGGACTTCCGACGGCCAGCACCGATCTCGTTACCGTTGCGCAGGCGTTGCATTGGCTGGATATCTCCGAGTTCTACCGCGAAGCCGACCGCGTGCTGGCTCCGGGAGGCATACTGGCGGTGTGGACCTACGGAACTCAGCTGGTCGAGAATGAGGCGGTGGACCGCCTCCTTCAACGGTTTTACACCGACGTTGTAGGACCGTACTGGGCGCCGGCGCGGCGGCATGTCGAGTCAGGTTATCGGACGCTCCCGTTCCCGTATCCCGAGCTAGACCCGCCGCAGTTCCGCATGGAGGAAAAATGGACGCTCGCC
>DASPKB010000017.1:0-2882 GCA_035628315.1 Gemmatimonadales bacterium
GGACGGAAGCGATGAGCGTGCCAGAAAAACCAGGTGCTTGGCCGCATTCCCGGCGCTCCCTGGAGCGGGCCACGATAGAGCAGCTCGCGGCTCATGCGGCGGACCTGCTGGTCATTGGCGGGGGTATAAATGGGGCCGGTATCGCCCGGGATGCGGCGATGCGTGGGTTGCGGACCATCCTGGTGGAGCAAAACGATCTAGGCTCGGGGACCAGCTCGCGCTCGAGCCGGCTGATCCACGGCGGGCTGCGCTACCTCGAACAGGGCGAATTCGGCCTGGTGCTCGAAGCCAACCGGGAGCGCCGCATTCTGCGGCGGATCGCCCCGCACCTGGTGTGGCCATTGCCCTTTGTCTTCCCGGTGCATCGGGGCGACCGGATCTCTCGCTGGCAGCTCGCGGCCGGCATGATGCTGTACGATATCCTGGCACTCTTCCGGAATGTGCGAGCACACCGGCTGCTGGGCAAGCGCGCCATGCTGGAAGCGGAGCCCATGCTCCGGGACCGCGGTCTGCTCGGGGGGGCCCGGTACTACGATGCCCAATGCGATGATGCCAGGCTGGTGATTGCGACCGCCCGGTCGGCCATTCACCATGGAGCGCTGGTTTCCAACTATATGGCCGTACGCTCGTTGGAACGCACCGCCGGTCGGGTGGTAGGGGCCCAGCTGGAGGACCGGCTCACCGGCGAGCGCGGAGTCGTCCGGGCCAGCTTCGTGGTGAACGCCACCGGCCCCTGGGCCGACAAGGTGCGGCGGCTGGAAGACGCCGGCGCCACCCCACTGCTCCAGCCGACCAAGGGAGTCCATGTGGTGGTGGACCGATCCCGGTTGGATCACAAGGACGCCGTCGCCTTCACCAGCCCGATCGATGGCCGGGTGATGTTCGTGCTGCCATGGGGGAACCTTTCCTATATAGGTACCACGGACACCGACACCACCGAGCCGCCAGACGACCTGGGCATCAGCACGGACGACCTGGTGTACCTGCTCCGGTCGGCGAACGCGAGGTTCCCGAGTGCCCGGCTCAGCGTGGAAGACGTGCGGGCAGCCTGGGCCGGACTCCGCCCTCTGCTTGCCGATAGAAATGGAGAGTCAGCATCCAACCGGTCGCGGGAGCATGCTCTGGTTCAGGGTTCCGGAGGAATGCTGACCGTGGTGGGAGGCAAGCTCACGACCTATCGGGCGATGGCCGCCGAGGTGGTGGACCATGCTATGCGGGAACTACGGCACCGCGAGGGGCGGCAGCGCCTCCGCGAGGCGCGGACCGATGAGGATCCGCTGCCGGGGGGCGAGACCGCCGACTTCAGCCAGTTCCGGGATCGCGGGCTCGAGTTGGGGATCGCTCCGGAGAGCGTCGATCATCTTCTGCGGCATTACGGGACTGAATCGGCGGGAATCTTCAACCTCGGTGGTGCTGACCGCCGGCTGTTCCGCCGGCTGCTCGAGCCGCATCCTGCCATCGAGGCCGAGGTCATACACGCGGTTCGGCGGGAGCTGGCGCAAACGGTGGAAGACGTCCTGGTACGCCGGTTTCATCTCTACTACGAGCACCCGGACCAGGGTGTGTCCGTGGCCCGGCGCGTGGCCGAGCTCATGGGCGAGGAGCTCGGCTGGGACCAGGACCGGATCCACGAAGAAGCTGAGCGATACCTCTCCTTTGTGAACCGGGGCGCTGCTACTCGACCGTAACGCTACCCCGCATCCCGAAGGTTGGACCTCCGTGGACCGCGCAGTAGTAGTTGTACGTCCCTGGAGTGTTGAACTGATGGGTATGGGTGTCCGGCGCGTCCGAGGGTTGTCCGCTGCTTGGTGGCTCGCTCAAAACCGGCACCACGTTGTGGTCGGTGGCGCCCGGCGCCCACTGCCAGGTCACCGTAGTGCCCGCTGCGACAGTCACAGACGCGGGTGAGAAGCTGTTGTTCTGCACGCTCACTGTGGCCGTGGTCTGGGCCGGACCAGCCGTCGCCGTGAACGTTTGGGGTGATCCGCTGAGCCCGTCGGCGGTCGCCGTGATGGTGATGGGCCCCTCGGTTCCCCCCAGGGTTACCTGCACGGACGCATTCCCCGAAGCATCGGTCGCGACGGTGGGCGGCTCCACGGCTGCCCCGCTCGACGCCCAGGCCACGGCAACGCCGGACACTCCGTTGCCGTACTGATCGGATACTTTCGCGACCAGCGGGTTGGGGAGAGCGGTGTTGACCGGTGCCTGCTGCCCGTCCCCCGAGAACTTGGACAGCGAAGCGGCCACATCGGCGACCGCCGTTGCAGTGAAGGTGACCGGCGAGCCGCTGGCGCCGCTGAGCGCTGCCTGTGCGGTCTGGGACCCGGCAGCGGTTCCCAGAGTCCAGGTATTGATTGCGTTGCCGGAGTTGTCCGTCGTGGTGCTCGGCTCCGCCAGGCTCCCGCCGGCGGCGGTGGTGGACCAGGTCACCGTGGCGCCGGGAAGCGGCTGGCCGTCCTCGGTAACGGTCACGCGAATGCCCTCGGCAAGCGGCTGTCCCACCGTGCCGGTCTGAGCGTCACCGTTGGGAGACGCAGCTTTGGCGATGGCAGTCGTACCTGGTGGGGTTCCGCCGTTGCCATCCCCCCCACAGGCGTAAACGAATGATCCAACCAGTAAAAGGTAGGCCAAGGGCTTCACGTTGGGCACGTAGTAAGTAGCCATAAGTCACCACTGAAATGGGAAAGTCCGGATCTTGATTATCGATTATTTCCGATCCGACGTCTTGTAAGCTTTTAGCGCAAATGGAGCGCTCTGCACCCGGACGGAACGGTTATCTTTCAGTCATCTTCCAGCCTCAACCTTCGCCTCGGTCCCTTGTCGGACTGAACCAGCCATTTGTCGGGGTGCGACGTGGATCCAAATGTGTTCGAGACAGCCAA
>DASPKB010000018.1:0-4554 GCA_035628315.1 Gemmatimonadales bacterium
AGAGCGATGTATCTTCAGCAAGACATTCCTCTGAGCCTGGAGACCTCATCTCCGGGCCGATTCCTTTATTACGCCTGGTTGCACCATGATTCGTGAAATGCGCGAGAAGCTGGGCCGCGAGATAGATCAGCTCAGCCATGAACTCAATATTCTTCTGCCGCAGGCCATTGCCCAGGCGGTCGAGCTCGGAGACCTGCGAGAGAACTCGGAGTACAAGGCGGCTTTGGAGCGGCAGCAGTTCGTGCAGGCGCGATTGGGGCAGCTGCACCAGAGGTTGAGCCAGTTGGGCCAGCTCGCCAACACCGAAGCGCCCATAGATCGGGTCGGCCTGGGCTCGCGGGTGACCGTCCTGGACCTCGACACCAACGAAACGGACACCTACGTGGTGGTGCTGGCCGAGATGATGGATATAGATGCGGGCCACATCTCGCTTGCTTCGCCGCTGGGCCGCGCCCTGGCTGGAGGAAAGGTGGGAGAAGAGGTGAGTCTCCGGCTTCCCACCGCAACCCGGAACCTCCGGATTATCGACCTGGTTACCGTGCACCAGGCCGAGAACAACGGTCGGGTCTCCGAACGAAGCGGAGCGGACCAGCGGTAATGGAGTTCCCCAAGAAACAACTTCTCGTGGTTGGCGACCGCGTTCTCATCACCCCGGAAGATGGTGACGAACGGACTCGGGTAGGGCTCTACCTGCCTGCCACCGCCATCGATGCCCAGCAAGTTCAAACCGGGCTGATCGTAGCCACCGGGCCGGGGACGCCGGTTGCCGACCTCAGCAGTCTTGACGATGAGCCCTGGAAGATCGACGCACGCGAACCCAGAAGTCGGGGAATGCAGGCGAAGGTAGGAGATCACGCAATCTTTTTCCGCAAGGCTGCGGTAGAAATCACCTTCGAGGAAAAGAAGTACCTCGTGGTTCCCCAGGCTGCGATTCTAGTTCTCGTGAGAGATGATCTGCCAATCTAGTCAGTAATTCTCGCGAACAACTCTCCGCGGTCGGCTGGCGACTCGCGACTGACCCTTGATGTGCTTCTTCCTTTATATCGCAAGCCCTCTCACGCTGAGCGAGATCAGGTCCATGCTGCCGGCTGGACTCACAGCGGATCTGGCAGCATCCGGCCCCCGCACCGCCCTCCAACAGCTGCATCCATCGGCCCGGACCGTAGCTGAGTTGCTGGTGGGAGCCTGCTCCTGCGACTTGGTGCGGCCCCGCCAGGCGAATACCATAGAAGATGAACGTGACCTCCGCGCTCGCTATCATCGGGCCAGACTGCCACGGTCGGAGATCATCAAGGAGCTGGAACGTCACCGGAGAGGACCGGCCCGGCGACAGGAGCCAGCTCACGGTTGGCCAGCCGCGCTGGCGGCCTTTGCCGCAGAGCACGCCAGGAACGCAGGGCCAACCCTGTACCTCCTGCATTTCGGCCCGCGGCACCTTGCATACAGTCCGCCTTTGGCTGCGCCCGCTGTTCGCACGGTTAGCGAAGTACGGCAGCAATCGATTCCCTGGCTGATCGAGGGACATCCAGTCGAGGTTCGCTGAAAGAGAGGCTGTCACTAATGGACCAGGGCCCAGCGTCTCCAGTACATCGGACCGGTCAGTTCGCTGGTTACGGAGGGGTCTCGCTCTTCTACCAGGCCTGGCGTCCACCGCAGCCGCGAGCCATCCTGCTGAACCTGCATGGTCTCGGCGACCACAGCGGATTGTACCCCAATCTGGCCGCGTACTTCCCTCCTCGCGGAATAGCAGTGTACGCCTACGATATGCGAGGTAATGGCAGGTCACCGGGACAGCGCGCCTACCTCCGAAGCTGGGTCGAGTTCCGGGAAGACCTGCACATGTTTCTGGGCCAGGTTCGTCAGTGGGAGCCGGACCTACCCCTCTTTCTCCTTGGCAACAGCCTCGGAGGCTTGGTGGTGATCGACTATGCCCTCCAGCGGCCAGGCGGATTGGCGGGAGTGATTGCAGCAGCTCCGCCGTTGGGGAAGCTTGGAGTACCCCCGGTGTTGATGGCTCTCGGGAGGGTGATGTCTCGTATCGTTCCGCGCTTCTCGCTTCAGGTCGGGATGGATTTGACCGGACTTGCTCGAGATCCTTCCGTGATCGAGGCAGTCCTGGCGGACCCGCACTTCCACCGGCGGGGCACGGCACGGCTCTCCACCGAGGTAACCGCGGCCATCTCCCGAGTACAGGCAGCGGCAGGGAGCTTCTCTTTGCCGCTCCTGATTCTCCATGGCTCGGATGATCGCATGGTCCCACCCGATGGCAGCCGGGAGTTCTTCGCCAAGGTGCGGTATCCCGACCGTCAGCTCCGGGAGTATCCCGGCGGTTACCACGGGCTGTTTGCCGACGTAAACGCGGCCGAGGTATTGGACGATGTTGAACGATGGATCGAAGCTCGCATGCCGGTGAGGCCGGCCCCCAGCGTGTGATTCGGCAGCGCGCGTTCGCCCTATTCTCCCGCGCCATACGCCTGCGCTGCCCACATTGCGGTGGCGAACCCATCTTCGTGACCTGGTCGCATCTGGTACCCAACTGCCCGGTGTGCGGGTTGGGGTTGGAACGCGGAGAGGAGGGCTACTGGCTGGGAGCCTACTTCTTCAACCTGATGGCGATGGAAACGGTGTTCAGTGCCTGGGTGGTGGGGTTTCTGCTATGGACCTGGCCGAATCCTCCGTGGGGCCTGTTTCAGGCAACCACCATCGCGCTGATGCTGATAGTACCGGTCGCGTTCTTCCCCTACTCGAAGACGCTGTTTCTCGCGTTCGATCTTCTGGTGCGTCCGCCAACTGAAGAGGATTTTGTGCTGCCCCACGAAGAGGCCCGCAACCTCCGCCGCAAGCACTCCTGATCGTCAGCGGGATTTCTGGGTTCCGATCGCGCGCTCATGGGCTTCCATCTTTTCCATAACCCTCTCGGGGGCCACATCCTGGGATAGCTCGGCTAGCTCCGGGTTCTGGGCCGCATCCAGATTCAGCCGCTCGGCAATGGCGGTTGCCAGGGTGATCAGGCGCGTGATCTCATGCTCTGCCAGCAGACTTATTTGCAGATCGAGATCGGCGCGACGGTCGGCGAGCGCCGCCATCCGGTTCTGGCTGATGAGGACGAAGGTGGAGAGGAAGATGGCTTCGACCGAGGCCACCATGGCCAGCACCACAAAGGAAGGATCAAACCTCGGAACTCCGGGAATCCAGCCCAGGTTGACAACCATCCAGGTCCCGAAGAGGGCCAGATGGATATAGACGAAACGCATGCTCCCGGCAAAGCGGGTAATCGCGTCGGCAATCCGCTCCTGCCGGGATCGGTTTCCTTCCTGCTCGCGACGTTGGAGCAGGAGCGCTTGGATGTTGCGATCCACCACCTGCGCCAGTCCGGGTGCGCTCTCATGGCTGACAGTCGACATGTCCTATAGGTACAGACTCCGTTTCGGCGAGAGTGTGGTCCCGCTCACACCCGATTGCGTACGTCCGGCACCTAGCGCCGCGGCTGTAACAGTGGCAGGTATTCAAGCCACGGGCCAACCGCCTCGGTGTACTGCCGACCCATCACCCGGGCGATCTGTCCCAGATGATTGAGATCGTGGGCTACCCAGGTGGCCAGGAGTTGGCCGAGTGTGACCGGCCCGAGCTCGGGATGGAGTCCGCGGCGGGGAAAGTCGCGCGGCATCAGCCGAAGCGCCTGCAAACGAGCCACATTCGCCTCCCGGAGCTCGGTAAACGTGTCCAGCAGCTCGGGAAGACTCTTGCCGGCCGAGTCGCGAAATTGAGCGAAGCGGTCGAAGGGGGTGAAAGGTTGGGAGTCGCTGTGAGCCAGGATCAGCTCGAGCCGCGGTATCCAGTCGGTGCGCTCCCCATGAATAAGGTGTCCCACGATGTCGAAAGGGCTCCAGGTTTCCGGACCTTCGTTAGTCATAGTCCAGCATTCCGGCAGCTCAAGCAGCCATGCACGCAGGACTCCGGGCGTTGCGCGGAGGACCGGAAGCGCATCATCCAACGAAAATGACCGGCTCAAGGAGTTTTCCATGATCTCACCGGGTCGCTCGTTAAGAAGCTCACTTACAATGTTCGTTACACTGTCTGCTGCTGCCTGCGGCCGTTCCGGGCCGCAGATGGACCCGAATCCCGTTGTATTCGAAGACCGTCTCGTAGTCGGTGAGAATGACGATAAGTCACCCCTCCCGGTTCCACTTTCGCAGCTACCCGCCCGGGGTGAGTGTCGCCTCTGGATACCGGAGAAGCCTCCGAAGAACCAAGCGCGACCAGGACCGTGTGCCCAAATCGAGCCTTCGGCACCACCCGAAAGCTGGATCCTGTTTCGGCCCAGCCAGGATCCGCGACTGGTCCATGTACGCGTGATCGATCCCGAGCAGGCCGGCAGGGTTGTTCAGGTGCGGGTTTATGACGCGGCTCGGGGAACCTACCTCGGCTCCCAACAGCGGCGCGCCTAGGCTCGAATAACGGCCTTCTTGACGAGCTCCAGCTTCGGCATATATTCGGGAAAGTGGTACCGAATAAATACCGAAAGGCTGCTCTCGTGCATCCACCTCAGTCTCA
>DASPKB010000019.1:0-9902 GCA_035628315.1 Gemmatimonadales bacterium
TGCCCGATCTCGTGGGTGATGACCTCGTAAAGGCTGAGCGTGTCCCACTGCCCTCCCACACAGGTCATCATTGGGTATTCCATTCCGCCACAGGATGTGGGCCCGTCGACCGCCGTCATGTGCGGATAGGGATAGGGAGACAGGAAACGAGAGAAGAACTCGATGGAGTGGCGGCTATACCGGGCACTCTGGCCCCAGTGACTGGCCCGCTGCTCCGGACGATAGAAGGAGTAAATGGCGGTTGTATCGGGCCGGCCGTCTCCGTTTACGTCACCAACCGTCGCGGTGGTTGCGTCCCATAAATACTTGGCCGATGTCGCCCAGGACACGTCGCGCACACTGTCCGCGCGAAAGCGCCAGGTCAGCTTGCCGTTGGTGCCCGGCGTGGTAGACGTCCCCGCCCTCCGATCATTGTCTGTCACCACCCGAATCACCGTACTCGTGCGGGCGGCGGAATCCAGCCGTGCCCGGGTCTGGGCCGACAATACCTCGGCGGCATTGAGCAACTTTCCGGTGGCATTCACCAGCCATCCCGCCGGCACCGTGACCGACAGGTCGTAATTGCCGTAGCCCATGTAGAACTCGGCGTTGCCGAGGTACTGGTCGGTTTGCCAGCCGTTGACGTCGTCGTACACCGCCATCTGCGGGTACCAGTAGCTGATATAGAAAGCTTCACCATCCTGGCCGCCGCGCGGTGCGCCATCGGGTGGGATTCGAATCCGCCAGTCAATATTGAACGTGGCCGAACCGTTCGGAGGCAGCGGCTGGGGTAGGCTGATGTGCATGACCGTCCCCTCCACCCTGTACCCACTCTCCTCACCCTCCTCCACCGGCTTCAACTCCTGTCCCTGAGCGGCCACTCGATTCAGGGTTACCCCCTCTACGGCCCAGGGGACGTCTGTGTTATGCCTGGCTCCGGGAGCGAAGATGTTGTGCAACAGGTGCACGTACACTTCCCGGAGCGTATCGGGAGACCGGTTCTGA
The DNA here is from genome assembly GCA_035628315.1 of Gemmatimonadales bacterium. GTDB lineage: Bacteria > Gemmatimonadota > Gemmatimonadetes > Gemmatimonadales > GWC2-71-9 > CAVVWJ01. Next base: position 985 of record DASPKB010000019.1, read on the forward strand.
TAGGTGATCGTGCCCTTGCCGGTTACTCGCTTGGACACCGGGTTGAGCTCGGCTTCGAGCTTGTAATCGGCCCACTGCTGCCAGTACCTGGGCCCGGGCCGGCCTGCGTGGGTTCGGGTGCCTTGGGCCACCGCTCGCTCGTGTGACTCGGAAAGCGGAATCTCGAGGACGCCGCGCCGGGCGGAGGTCCCTGGGGTGCCCGGTGTGGGTGAGGTGCTCGGGTCGGACCGGGTACCGGCGCAGCCTGCGATAAGGCCAAATGAAAGAGTGAGTGCCAGGCGTGCCGGGCGACGTGTTCCGCTTCGGTACATCAGATACTCCGTTAAGGGTGTCAGCCAGATGGTGGGCGCGGATGATGCGGCGATGAATGACAGGAGGCAAGTCTGACGATTCGTCAACGCACATTCAGCCGGGCGATTCGGGCTGGTATGCCTGGAACTGCGCCGTAGGCAGCCCACACGGCCCCGCCCAGAGTGTCGATGGCCAGGTGACGGATCAGCGCGCCTCGGCTCGGCAGGTTATAGACCTGAAACCTGCCGTCGACTGGATCATAACGGAGCAGGGCATCAGCCGCGGCAGTTCCGATCCACAGGGCCCCGCTTTGCTGATCCACTCGCACGATGTACGGAACAGCATCACTAATCGGAAGCCGAATCTCCTGAAATCGGCGACTCTTCGAGTTGAACCGGATGAGGCGATTGGCGGCATATGCCGGAATCCAGACAATGCCCTGGCGGTCTACATCAAAGCGCCGTGGTCCGCTATGCGAGCGCGGCAGAGGAAACACGTCGAACCGCTTGCTCCTGGGATCGAACGAAAAGATTCGATTTCCCTGCAGCTCCGAGCCCCAGATTAGCCCGTCCGGCCCAACCCGGATTTCATAGGGAATCGGTCCGCCCGGTCCGGAACCGAGCTTCGGATGGGGCGGCACCTCGTACGTTTCGACTTGGCCGCTCTCTGAATCAACGCTTCCGATCAGCTCGGGTGAGTGGGTAAAGTGACCATTGAACCACACCTTCCCGCCGGCTGAAAGGGCCAGGCTGTGGGGATACATGCCGACGTGAAAGCTCCGCCATGCCGTATCGCCAGCCATCACCGCCAGCCGCTGAGGCTGCCCGAACACCACCCAGGAACGGCCTCGCGTATCCAGCTCCAGCGCCCGTGGATTGGCTTCGGGCACCGGTATGGCAATTTCGCTCCACCGGCCAGCCCGAGAATCCAGACGGTATAGCCGGTGGGTGAACATGCCGGTTACCAGAATGGAACCGGAGGGCTCCACGGCGAGGTCGTGTGGGAGGTCCTTTGGGTCCGGTAGGAGAAACTCGGTGACCGACTCTTTGCCGGCTGAACCGTGCGCCAAACGCCGCGCCTTTTTGCCGGCCAGGTGGCGGGCGAGCCAGGCTGCAGTGGCCCTGGCGTCCCGGTCGGCGGCGATAACCGGAAACGATGTGGTGGCTCCGGCATAACCCAGCATGCGGCTGACGGCTTCGGCCCACTCCGATTCAGTCCGGGGCCGTCCGTTCTTGAGCGCGATCTTCTCATCGAATTGGTGACAGCCGGTACAATCGAGCACGAACTTTCGCTTGGCTTCACCCTCAGGCAGAAGCGAAAGCCAGTCCGAGCTGCGGGGCTCCTGAGGCGTCTGCCCCGCGGCCTTGACCGCCAGGGTCGCGCTCAGAATTAAGGCCAGTACTGCGGCAGCAGGTGCCGTCATCGGGCAGCGGATGTTTCGGGCCTTCGCTCCCACAGCACATTCACGATGACCCACCGGCCATCCACCTTGGCGAGATGCATGTAGTCAACCCAGTCGGCCATAGTGGACTTCGCCGTAGCGGCATTTCCGAAAACGTCGAGGATCACCACCTCTTTCTCCTGGCGTTCCTTCGGGGTGCTCTTGCCGTAGCCATGCCGCGTGCCGTTGACCAGCGCGGACGCACCCATGTTTTGCAGCACGCTCTTACGGGTAGTGGTGTCGTTCACGACGATTCGCTTGACCAGCTCCGGATGGACGGCGCGACCCATCCTGGCTGCATCACCGGTATACCAACCGTCCACGTAGTCGAGGACGGCCGCTCGAACGGCGCTCGAGTCGGCTCTGGACTGAGCGGATACCCGGGTGGTGACCAGGATTGCGAGCAGGCAAACATAGAGTCTCATCTGGGACCCCGAAGGATGACGTGAGATGATGGGGCGTTGGCACAGTCGAGTACGCTCTACGGCCGACTTCTTCCGGCCGTTTCATGCTAAGCGGTTCTGCCATACCCTCGTGAGCAATGTCACATCCTGAATCCATTCAAACAGCGATCATCCCGCTCACAACAAGTCGCGTAATCGGAGGGTGTTTCAGTGGCAACCAAGAAGAAGACTGATCGGTGGGCCGAAAAGAAGAGAGCCGGGAATGCCGCCGCAGGACAGGCCAAGGCGGAATCCGACCGCAAGCTCCAGCGGGACGCAGAGGCCCGGCGAAAGGCAAGCTCCCAGTCCTCATCCAAAAAGGACGGAGCAGTCCAGGCCGGCACCCGGCGCTACCCGGAGCCGCCGCTTCCCCGCCAGCACCTGGAGAAGCCCGGGATGGAGCGCGAGTTGAAGCCGAGGCCACTCTACCGGGCGCCTGAATACCGGGGCTCCGGCAAGCTGGAGGGCAAGGTCGCGCTGATAACTGGGGGAGATTCCGGAATCGGGCGGGCCGTGGCTGTCCTGTATGCCCGGGAAGGCGCTGACGTAGCGATCGTATACCTGAGCGAGCACGAAGACGCCGAGGAAACCGGCCGAGCTGTCGAGGCGGAAGGTCGGCGGGCGCTTCTAATTCCGGGAGACGTTACCGACCCCGAGTTCTGCCGCGAGGCGGTGGAGAGCACGGTCCAGGAGCTGGGCGGCCTCGACATTCTGGTCAATAATGCCGCATTTCAAGAGCATGCCTCGTCCCTGGGAGACATCAGCCTTGAGCAGCTGGACCGCACCTTCAGGACCAACATCTTTGGATATTTCTTCATGGCTCAGGCGGCTCTGCCTCACCTCAAGCAGGGAAGCGCCATAGTCAACAGCGGCTCGGTTACCGGGATCGAAGGTAGTAAGGACCTGCTCGACTATTCGGCAACCAAGGGGGCCATTCACGCCTTCACCAAGTCGCTGGCTCAGAATCTGGTGGAGCAGGGAATCAGGGTGAACTGCGTCGCTCCGGGGCCGGTGTGGACTCCGCTCAATCCCGCCGATGTGGACGCCGAGAAGGTGGCTGAGTTCGGGAGCAAGGTGCCAATGAAGCGGCCTGCCCAGCCGGAGGAAGTGGCTCCGGCCTACGTATTCCTCGCTGCTCCGGCCTGCTCCAGCTACATCACCGGGGAGGTCCTGCCCATTCTTGGCGGAAATACCACAGGCGGCTGAGGCGCGACGAAAACTCCCGCACAGACATTAGAATACTCGACCGGAGCAACAGGGCTCCGGACCTGATGCGCTCACGTGCGGGAGTTTTTCATATGTCTCAGGGATGGCTTCGCCGGCTCCGGTCCGGCGGTGTCGGTTTTGCATTTGCCCTCGGCCTTCTGGCCGCGGGTTTCCTCCAGTTGCCTCATTCCTCCGTTGCTCAACAGCAAGGCACCACGATCGGCACAGCAGCACCCGAGGGGAGGGTTCCCCCGGCAGGAGCCGCGGCGCTGCTGAGCCTGAGCGAGGCCTTCGCCTCGATTGCGGAACAGGTCAAGCCGAGCGTGGTGTACATCAAGTCGGGGCGGAACAACCAGGCGAGGAACGAGCGGGAGGCTCCCCGCATGGAGATTCCTCCCGGCTTCGAGCGGTTTTTCCGGAACTTCCCCATGCCGCAGGTGCCCCGTTTCCAGGAAAGCTCCGGCTCGGGGTTCATCGTATCAAAAGATGGTTACATCCTCACCAACAACCACGTGATTGATGGATCCAGCCAGGTGACGGTTCGTCTCCTCGATCGGCGGGAGTTCAAGGCCAAGGTCATCGGCACCGATCCCACCACCGATCTGGCGGTTCTCAAGATCGACGCTCCAAACCTGGTTCCTGCGCCCCTCGGCAGCAGCAGCGCCGCCCGCGTGGGTGAGTGGGTGCTCGCAGTGGGGAACCCGCTGGGTGACAACCTCACGTTTACGGTGACCTCCGGCATCATCAGCGCGAAAGGCCGCACCCTGGCGCTCCCGGGCCAGTCCGATCGGAGCATACAGGACTTCATCCAGACCGACGCCGCCATCAATCCGGGCAATTCAGGTGGTCCCCTCGTTAGCGTCCGTGGTGAGGTCATCGGGGTGAACTCGGCCATTGCCAGCCAGACCGGGCTGTACTCCGGCTACGGCTTTGCCATCCCGATCGACTTGGTCCGCAAGGTCATGGATCAGATCATCGCGAACGGCCGGGTCAACCGGGCTGCACTTGGTGTCAGCGTTCAGAACGCCACCGCAAATGACGCGGCATATGTCGGACTCCCGGACATCCGGGGCGTTCTGGTCCAGGACTTCACCGAGAATTCACCGGCCAGGAAAGCGGGCATTCAGCCGGGCGACATCATCATCTCAGTGGATGGAAAGCCGGTAGAGTACGTTGGTCAGCTGCAGCAGCAGGTCGGTTTCCGCAAAGCCGGGGAGAAGGTAAAGGTCGAAGTGGCACGGAAAGGTGGAGTGCGGAAGACGATTGAAGTCCAGCTTCAGGAAGTGCCGCAGCCTCGGGACATAGCCGGCCGGACCGATTCAGCCGACGATCTCGCCGACAACGCCGGAGAAGCGACGATTGATCTCCTGGGCCTCACCGTTCAGCCTGTGGATCAGGAGGCGGCGGCTCGGTTCGACCTGAGCTCCGAGCAGCGAGGCGTTCTCGTGACCGAGGTAGCTCCGGGCGGCCCATCTTACGGGGAAGTGGCCGAGCCGGGGAGCGGTGGACCGGACATCATCCTGGAGCTCGAGGGCAAGGTCGTTAAAACCCCGGCCGACCTCCGCCAGGCCCTGAGACAGTTCAAGGCCGGCGATATCGTGAGCCTTCGGATCTACAACACCCAGGCGAAAACCCGCCGAATCGAACGGATTCGCCTGGCTAACTGAGACAATCCCTGCTTCTTTGACCTGAAGCGCGCGGCCATAGGCGTGGTCGCGCGCTTCACTCATATTCCGGCTGACCCAGGAGGTCTGCCGTTATGAGCGATATGACCAATCCCTTCGCCGCGCTTTCCCTGATCGTAGCCCCCGCCGTGCTCACCAATGCTTCCTCCATCCTGGTCCTTAGCACCAGCAACCGGCTCGCCCGCGCAATCGATCGGGCGCGGGCACTCGCGGCTCAAATGGAACGGCCCGAGACCATCCCGGGACGGTTCAGCGCGCTTCGGCTCAAGGAGCTGGCGAGCTCGGAGCAGCGAGCCTTGATGCTCCTGAGCGCCCTCCGTCTCTTCTATGCATCGTTGGGAGCCTTTGCCGGTGCGGCACTTACCTCGCTGCTCGGCGCTGCCATCTCGGGGAGCCGGCATCAAGCGCTCACTGCCACGCTCGAGCTCATCGCGGTCGTCGCCGGATTCATTGGCGTCGCCGGCCTGGCCCTCGGCTGCATTCTCCTCCTCCGTGAGACCCGGCTGGCTGTCCTCGTGGTCAGCGAGGAGGCCGTTCTCCTGCGCGAACACTTCGCTGACCGCCAGAACGGCTAAGCCGACCCCCACATTGCCGGAATTAAGTTGGTACTGAACGAATTAACTTCCGCCGGGGCTGGCCGTCTGACAGGAGCGGAGGGGTAATGGACCGGCAAACAGAGCAGTTCATAGAAAACATGGGGCTGGTTTTGGAGTCGGACGGTCTCCCACGGATCGCGGGTCGGATTTTCGGCTTGTTACTGGTGAGCGAGGAGCCCCGGTCACTGGACGATCTGGCCGCAGAGCTCGGGGTCAGTAAAGCCAGTGTGAGCACCAATGCCCGGCTGTTGGAGCATCGCGGGGTGCTGGAGCAGGTGAGCCGTCCGGCAGACCGGCGGGACTACTACCAGGTGCCCCACGATCTTTTCAGTCACACCATGGCGCAGCGGCTGGCGCGCTGGCAACGGTTTCACGAGACCATCGGCGCGGCACGGACCATACTGCCGATTCGAAGCCCCGAGGTGCGGGAGCGGCTGGAGGAATACGAGCAGGCTTATGCCTATATGTCACGAGTAATCAGCGAAGCACTGGGACGCTGGCAGACGATGAGAGAGAAGCGGATGTCCAGGGCGGGAGTGCCGGGCTGATGGCGCGATTCCGAATCGTGGCGCACGGTCTTCTCGTACTGGCTGGAACGGCGTGTGTTGGTACGCCGTCAGTCAGCGGAGTGGCCGGCGTCTCTCCGAGCCCGAACACCGCCTGGACGGCACCTGCCCGCGAGGCAGAGGAGGTCCGGGGCGATACCGCGAACCGGCCGGCCGTGCCGGGAGACCTGGCCCAACGGATCCGCCGATTGACCTTGGCCGAGGTGGTGGATCTCGGACTTCGCAATAATCCGGCGACCCGACTGTCATGGGCCAACGCCCGGGCCGCGGCCGAGGCCTACGGATCCGAGCGCGGCGCCTACTTCCCCACCATCGATGGTGACGTGACCGGCACCCGACTCAAGACAGTGGCCTCGCAGGGCCGGACCGCGGTAACCCAATCGGTACTCAACCCGAGCCTGAGCCTGAGCTATCTGCTCTTTGATTTCGGCGGCCGTTCCGGTACGGTCGGAGCCGCACGCAACAGCCTGCTGGCCGCCAACTACACTCACAACGCCACGTTGCAGGACGTGGTCCTGCAGATACAGACCGCCTACTTCCAGTACGTTGCCAATCGCGCGCTCCTGCAGGCGCAGCAGACCACGGCGCGGGAGGCGCGGACCAATTTAGAAGCCGCGGAAGCGCGCAGGCGGGTTGGCGTGGCCACCATCGCGGACGTGCTCCAGGCCCGGACAGCAGTCTCGCAGGCGGAGCTGGCAGTGCAAACTACCGAGGGGGATCTGCAAACCTCGCGAGGGGCGCTGGCCCTGGCCCTGGGTTTGCCGGCGAATTTGCCCTACGACATCGATTCAACTGCAGGCCAAATACCGGTCTCAGTGCTGGCGGATAGTGTCGATGCGCTGATTACGCGAGCAATTCAGGCCCGGCCCGACCTGGCAGCCGCCCGCGCCGACTATGAGGCTTCGCGCTCGCAAATCTCTGTCGCCCGAGCCAGCCGACTTCCGTCGCTCCAGCTGAACGGCACCGGCGGCCGCACCTACACCACCACTCTGCCCGACGGTGGCAACAACTACACGGTATCTCTGGGCTTGAGAATTCCGATTTTTGCCGGGTTTTCCCGGCTCTACAACCAGCGAGAGGCCGTAGCGCTTGCGGACGCGGCGCAGGCCCGGGCTAGTGCACTTGGGCAGCAGGTAGTGTTCCAGGTATTCAGCTCGTACTACGCGCTCCAGACGGCAGGCAGGCGGGTTGGCACCACCAGGGATCTGGTGGCCAGCGCGGAGCAGTCCAACGAGGTTGCTCTGGCTCGCTACCGTGCCGGCGTTGGATCGGTGCTGGATCTGCTCTCGGCTCAATCAGCCCTCGCCGACGCCCGGGCACAGCAGGTTCTCGCGCGGCTGGAGTGGAACACCTCACTGGCCCAGCTGGCCCACGATGCTGGAATCCTGGATACCCGGGGCGGCAGCTCTCTACGGCTCGATCCGGACTCGGTTCAGTCAACTCCACAGTGACCTCTATGTCTCACGTCCTCTTACCGGCGGCTTTCCTGCTGCCTGCGGTCGCCGTACTGGCCGCCTGCACCGAGAAGGCATCGCCACCTCCTCCGCCGGTGCCGGTTATAGTGGCGACTGCGGAACGCCGTCAGGTTCCGTTCGAGCTGGCCGCAACCGGCACAGTGGAGCCTCTAAAGACCGTAGCGGTGCAGGCCCAGGTTGGGGGAACACTCCAGAGGGTTGCCTTCCGGGAGGGCGAGGAGGTGAAGCAGGGGCAGGTCCTGTTCCAGCTGGACGCACGGCCCTATCGCGCTGCCCTCGACCAGGCTCTCGCCACCCTCGCGCGCGATCGCGCCCAGTCGAACAACGCCACGCAGCAGGCAGCGCGCTACGAAACACTGGCGGAGAAACAGTACGTCACAGCCCAGCAGTATGAGGAGGTTCGAACCACGGCGGCGGCCATGCAGGCCACGCTTGCTGGTAGCCAGGCGGCGGTGGACCAGGCCCGGCTGAATCTGCAGTACGCGACCATTAGAGCTCCGATCACCGGGCGCACCGGGAGCCTCCTGGTGCGGGAGGGTAACCTGGTTCGGACCGGTGCGGCCCAGCCACTGGTCACGATCAATCAGCTCCGGCCCATTCTGGTGCGTTTTGCCGTCCCCGCGTCCAACCTGCCCCTGGTGCAGGAGCACCTGGGCAAGGACATCGTGGTTCGGGCGGAGCCGACCGGAGGCGGAGAGACAAGTGAAGGCTTGCTGACCTTTATTGACAACGCGGTCGACACAGCGACCGGGACGATTCTGCTGAAGGGCCGCTTTCCCAATGACGACGGCTCGTTGTGGCCCGGCTCGTTCGTGAACGTTCGACTGCAGCTCTATGTTGATTCAAATGCACTGGTGATCCCGTCCGCGGCAGTGGTGAACGGGCAGCAGGGCAATTTCGTGTTCGTCGTTCAGGCCGACAGCTCCGCTACCACGCGAGCGGTCACGGTTACTCGAACGGCAGGAGACTTTGCGGTAGTGAGCGGGGTGCAGGAAGGAGACCGGGTGGTCGTCGATGGCCAGCTCCGATTGCGCCAGGGCTCTAAGGTGCAGATCAAAGCGGCTGCGGATACGTCGCGGCTGGGGGCATTATGAACTTTACCGAACTCTTCATCCGCCGCCCGGTGATGACCACGCTGGTCATGATGGGCATCCTGATCTTCGGGATCGTCGCGTACCGGCAGCTGCCCGTGAGCGATCTGCCCGCGGTGGACTA
>DASPKB010000020.1:0-3870 GCA_035628315.1 Gemmatimonadales bacterium
GTGGACGTGACCGCACGGAAGCGGGCGGAGCATGCGCTCCGGGCAAGCGAGCAGCACCTCAGGCAGCTGGACCGTCTGGAAGCAGTGGGGCGGCTTGCCGGCGGCGTCGCCCACGAGGCCAACAACCAGATGTCCGTCGTACTGGGGATGGCCGCATTCGTGCTGCGCGACCCGAGTCTTTCACCATCGGCCCGGCAGGACGTCACCTTTATAAAGGAAGCAGCCGAGCGGACTGCCGCGGTGTCACAGCAGCTGCTTGCGTTCAGCCGGCAGCAGGTAACTCAGCTTCGAGTGCTGGAGGTGAACGAGGTAATCCGCGGCTTCGAGCCGGTGCTCCGGCGCACCCTTGGCGAGGACATCGAGCTGAAGCTGGATCTCGCGGCCGGGGTGGGAATGGTTCGGGCGGACCAGGGCCAGCTGGAACAGATGCTCCTTAATCTCACCTTGAATGCGCGGGACGCGATGCCGGGCGGAGGGACCATCACGATTCAGACCTGGACCGCGAGCCTGGACGCGAGGTTCGGCGCGCAGCGGAGCGAGAAGATCGAGCCCGGCGAGTATGCCGCCATTCGCTTCCGCGACACCGGCTCCGGCATGGATTCGCAGACCCTAGGTCACGTTTTCGAGCCGTTCTTTACCACCAAGGGAGTAGGGCGGGGGACCGGGCTAGGCCTGGCCAGCGTGTACGGCATAATCAAGCAGCACGGCGGGCACGTGTTCGTGGAGTCAGCGCCGGGAAAAGGCACGGTGTTCGAGATCTACCTCCCGGCGACGGGTGCCGCTGCGACTACGAGGGCCCTGGCGGGAGCGGACTCCAAGGTTGGACGAGGCGAAACCGTGCTGGTTGCCGAGGACGACAACCTGGTGCGCACCGTGCTGGTGCGGGCGCTGGAGGCAGCGGGGTTCAGCGTCGTTCCTGCGGAGGACGGAGACGCCGCCATCGGCCTGGCGTCGGATCCGAAGCAGCGGATCGATGCGGTGGTGACCGATCTCGCGATGCCCGGGCTCCGCGGAAGAGAGCTGGCCGAACGGCTGCAGCAGCTTCGCCCCGGAGTTCCCGTGCTGTTTGTGTCGGGTCACGCTGACGACGAGATGGCCCGGCGGGGATTGCTGGATCCCGGCCGGCCGTTTCTGCAGAAGCCGTTCGAGCCCGAGGCGCTCGCGGTGAAGATCCGCGAGCTGCTGGACGGACGCAGCGTTTGATCCGCCAGTCCGTCCAGCTTCGATAGATCTTATGGGATGTACTGCCGGTTATTGCCCGGCACCGGCCCGCCGACTACCTGCACACGACGCTCGCCGTTGAGCAACACGCGGCTGGCGGCATACCCACTCCTGAGATCGGGCATCGGCGCCCTGGTGCTCCAACTATCAGTGGCCGGGTCGTACACTCGGGTGGTGCGTACCCGGAAGCTGTTCCAATCAGGCTGGCGCTCGCGCCCGCCGAACAGGTAGAGCTTGCCGTCTACCGCCACGCCGGCTCCCTCATAGACGCCACGAGCCGGCCCCGTTCTCGAGCTCCATTGATTCGTCGCCGGGTCATACACGCTCAGAATTCCGGAAGCATCGCGAGCAACCCCGGTGACATATAGCTTGCCCCCAATGGTGCCGCTCATCGGACGGCCGAACTGGGGTGGTGGGCTGGCGAGTTGGGTCCACTGGTCAGTGGCCGGATCGTATCGAAAGAGAGACAGCGGGCGGAAATCGATGTAGCAGTCCTCCTGGGCGAGGCAGGTAAGCACGTAGAGCTGGTTCTTGAGAACCTCCGTGGTGCCGCCCCAGGTCCCATCCGGAAGATCGCGCTTGCGGGTCCAGGCGTTGGTGGCGGGATTGTACATGTACAACTCCCGCCGGAAGAACTTGTCCCGGGTTACGCCACCGGACACGTAGATCCTGCCGTTGATCACGCCGGCACCGTTCATGTCGTATGCCGCCATGGGCATCGACGCCCGCCAGGTCCAGCTGTTCGTGGCGACGTTGTAGGCCTGCACCCGCCCCAGGCTCCCGCCGCTAGTCGTGCGTCCGCCGATGGCGTAGAGGATGGTTCGACCCGATGTGGTTATTGCCGCGGTGCTAAGCCCGCCCCGCGCGGTTCCAGGCATGTCGGCCTTGGTGAGCCAGGTGTTCGCGGCGGCCGTCGCGAGCTCGGGACGAGCGATTTCCTCTGCCGTGCTTTCGATTGGACTGGTGGGCTCGTTGCAGGCGGCGAGAACGAGAGCGCCCATTCCAACGGTGGCGGCGCGTATCCATGAACAGTCAAACATGCAGATCTCCCCAAATTGCCGGTGAATGCCTGGCCTCGCGGCGATTATTGACGCGGCCCTAGTTTGCCGGGGACACTCAAGGCAGAGTCAAGTTGAAGTGGGGAGGGAAGATCCCGCTGCGGTGCTCCGGTTACGGAGAAGCAGCCGTGTGACGGCGATCACATGTTCTCTAAACTGAAGAAGACAGACCGAGTGGCGGGTCCTATCTCGGGAGACTATCCAGGAGCGACTCCACACCATCCAGCCGCACGACGCGCCAGCTTTTATCTAAGGGTTCCATTTTTACGGTTAAGGTCTCCGGCGCGGTCCTGCGACGATGGCGAAGCTCGAGGGTCACAAAAGCACTGTCGGCAAAGCTTCGAGAGCCCAGAATCCTGGGATCCACCTGCAGGACTGAATCCCGGGACACGGTATCCGATCCGCTTTTACCAAGCGAGGCCGGCACGCGGACCGGGCGACCACTGATGACGTCGTACACTCCCTGCTTGATCATGCCCTCGATCACCGGCTGCATCATCCGGATCATGCCCTCGGTCATCTCGCTTGCCATCTCGGAAGATCGGCCCGAACTCCGCACCCTGCCGCTGTCTCTGAGAACTAAGGTGGCAACCTCATTGACCAGTGACGAGGTGGTCCGGTCAATATCCAAGTAGCGGACCGCCTCAGCACTGTCTCCCTCCTTCACTGCTCGCCCTAGCTTCTTCAGGTCTCCTTCCGGACTGGATGTCTGGCACCCACAGAGAATGAGCGTCGCAGCAAGGACTATTCGGACCTTTGCCATCTACCCTCCAGCTGGCGGTTGTGCTCGTGATCAGTCCGTCGGGCTCCGCTGGATTCGATCGCGAATGCCCTGGCTCGCGCCACCTCTGGGCGGTCGCGGTCCGCGTTCGCCATGAGTTGGAGAAACTCCCGGTACTCCTTCGCGGCAGCGGCGCGATTACCGGCCAGCTCCGACGCACGCGCCACCCCGAACAAGCTGCGCGCCCGGTTCCGCTCCCGCGCCAGCGTCGCCTTGTATGCTGAGCGGGCTTCCGCATAACGCCCCGTCAGCAGCAGCATGTCTCCCTCCAGCTCTCGCGCGGGCAACAGCTCGGCGGGAGTCACCGGGTGCTTGTCGGTGACCTCCTCGCTGTCCGCCGCAGCGCGGGCCAGCTTCAGCGCGCCGGCGGTATCGCCTGAGGCAAAGCGGATCCAGCTCTCCGCTACATCGCGCTTGATTCCCACCACTCGCGACCAGTAGGGCTCGTTCTTGGACTCGAGCGCCGCGGCGAGCGAGTCGAGCGACTTGACCTCTGGCTTCGCTGCATCAGCGTGACCGGTCCGAGCGCTGCCGATCGCGCGGGTGAAGCGGGCGAGTGCCGATGCGATCGGCGCCATCGAGTCGGATGGCTCCGGAAACTTCGCCGCGGCCTCCCAGTCACCCCGCTCGAGTGGAACCCGCGCCGCCATCGCTGTCCGGTTGTATGCCGCGACCAGCGCGCGGGAGTCGGACGTCTTCACCTTGTTCGATTCCAGTACGGCAGCCCGCGCCGCCGAGTCCTGACCCCGCTGGAGATAGCCGTAAACCGCATAGTCGAGCGCGTGCAGCTCCTCCGGCGCACCCGGTTTC
>DASPKB010000021.1:0-6291 GCA_035628315.1 Gemmatimonadales bacterium
GGCGCCAGCTGAAACTGACTGGGTATCGGGGCGGTCGCTCCCTCCGCAGCCGGCGGCCAGAAAGGCCAGCGCAACCAGCGCTGTTGGATTGACGGGCAAGTAGCGGAACATGGTATTCCTCCTTCGGTGTGGGCGCGTGGCGCCGTGGTGATCCAGCGGACGCCACTCCGAAGGGCAAGTCGGTGGCCAGCTTCCAGCGATTCAGCGGCCGTGCTGCATCGTACTGAGAGTCAAGGGGTTGCGAAGATGGGCCGACGACGAGGAAACCAAGGCTGTGTTCCGGTGGACACGTTCAGGATGGGGTGATCGTGTCCGGGCGGACACGCTAGTCGGAGCCGGTCTTCTCTCCTCTTTTTACATTGAGCCTGCGCATGATCTTGAGCAGGCTGGCATGATCGGCAAGCCCCAGCTCTTCTGCCGTTCGGCTCACGTGCCACCCATTTCTTTCCAGTGCTGCGGTCACGATCTGGCGTTCAGCCTCAGCCCGTAGTGCGTGGAACGTGCGGGGCCCCGGAAGCACTCGGCTCTGCTCCAGGATTTCGATCGGGATGTGATCCGGACGGAGCACGTCACCATCAGCAGCGATGATCATCCGCTCGACGACGTTACGCAGCTCGCGGACATTGTTCCTGCTCCAGTCGTAGCCCATGAGCACCTCCGCGGCATCGCCCGACAGCCGCTTGGGGCGCATGCCGAAGCGATCCGACAGCGCCGCGATAAAGCGGGTGGCCAGCTCGGGAACATCGGAGAGCCGGTCTCTCAATGGAGGTACTCGCAGGACGTGGACGTTCAGCCGATAGAAGAGATCCTGGCGAAAGCGCCCCGCGGCTACCTCCCCCCCGAGATCGCGATTCGTGGCAGCAACGACTCTTGCCTCGACTGCTACAGGACGGGTGCCGCCTAGACGGGTAACCTGGCGTTCCTCGAGGACCCGCAGCAGCTTGGCCTGAGCCGGCAGCGGAAGTTCTCCGATTTCGTCCAGGAACAGGGTGCCGCGGCCTGCCGCCTCGAACGCACCCTTCCGGGTAGCCGTAGCCCCGGTAAATGCACCTCTCTCATGGCCGAACAACTCGCTTTCCACCAGGTTTTCGGGTAGCGCCGCGCTGTTGATCGCCAGAAAAGGGCTTCGTGCCTCCGTCCCCAGCCGATGCAGGTCGCGAGCGACGAGCTCCTTGCCGGAGCCGCTTTCGCCGAGGATCAGCACCGGGCTGGGGATCGGTGCCACCCGTTGAATGGATTCCCGCAATTGCCGTAGCGCCGCGCTGTTGCCAACCATTGATGATCCGGCATCCAGCTGACGCTGTAGTGTTGCCACCTCCTGGCGGAGGCGCCTGCGCTCCAGCACCGTCTCCACTTCATGGACTACCCGCTCCATCGGTTCGGCTTTATCGATGAAGCCGTACGCGCCGAGGCGTATGGCCTGGATACATCGCTCGTAATTTCCGGTGCCGGTGTAAACGATCACGGGGACTTCGCTCCCCTGTTTTTCCAGGGCTCGCAGCACCTCGAACCCATCCATCCCTGGCATCTCGAGGTCGAGAATGACGCAGTCCACCGCGGATGCATGCATCAGGTCGAGCGCCCGTTTACCGTCGCCGGCGGTGATCACCTCATACCCGCCCAGACGACGAAGGTCGTAGGCGTACTGCTCCGCCAACGTCGCGACATCGTCCACGACCAACACGAGCGTCATCGCAGATCTTCACCCTGCGGTAACGCAGGCAGCTCGACAATCATCCGGGTGCCCACGCCGGGGGCGGTCTCGACCCGGAGTGAGCCATTGAGATCGAGTATCAGCCGGCGCACGATGGAGAGACCCAGGCCGCTGCCGCTAGGCTTGGTGGTGTAGAAGTCGTTGAAGACGCGATCCAGCTCGGCCTGCGTCATGCCGGCGCCAGTGTCGGTTACTACGATCCGCACGGCGGCATTCGCGGCGCTCCCATTGACCAGCTGCTCGGTGGAGACTGTAACCGAAGCATCCGGCTTGCCGTTGATGCTGTCGAGAGCATTGCCCACCAAGTTCTCGAGAACCCTCCGAATCATCAGGTCATCCCCGAGAGCCTGAGGCCGCCTGCCGTCGAGCTGAACCCGCAGTCCGGTTGCGTCACCCGAAGCAGTCCGAACCACCTGCTGGACGATGGCGTTGATGTCGCAGGGTCGCCGATCCACCCCGGGTGACAGCCGGTCATAGTTCCGGGCCAGGGTATCGAGGTACTCAACGCTCGATTCGAGGGTGGCTCGACGGGCTTCGAATATCTGCGGCAAGGCTGTGGGATCCTGAGTCGAGACCTGGCCGAGGTGGCGTAGCACGTTTCTGATCGGGGCCAGACCGTTTTTAATATCGTGGTTGATTTGACGGGCCAGATCGCCGACGGCGGCTCGCCGCTCGGCCTCGCGAATCCGGGCAGCGCTGTTTCTCAGGCGTTCGGTCATCATGCCGAGGAGCCGGGACAAGGCGCCGATCTCGTCAGGCCGATCGGAATCGAAGTTCTGATCCAACTGGTCGAGGTCGATCGCCGCGGTCTTGCTCGCCAGGTCTCGCAGGGGACGGCTGATTCGGGAAGAAAGCCAGGCAGCTGCAATGACGGCTGCGGCTAGAGTCAGAGCTAGGGCCACCAGTACCCACCGACCCACTCCTCGCAGGAGCTCTTCCAGGGTACCGGGTGACTGCGTCATGAGCAGTGCTGCGGTATCGGTCCTGGCGCCAGACGCATTCACCAGGTCGAGGAACGGCAGGGTGAGCCGCCGTACCACCCGGTCATTATGCGGCCGCGAGGGTGCGCCGGGATAATCGAGTGCGACGCCCAGATCTGGACCCGGGCTGACTGCAGCCAACAAGCGGCCCTCGGCTTCCACGCCGCCGATCAGGCTGATCGCGACGCCGCCCAGTCGAAGCGAGTCCATGCGGACCAGCGCCAGCACCGGCGCCTCGGGCGTCCGGGCCTTGATTAGCCCGGCCGATCCTGAGTTCGCCCTGAGGAACGCCGGAAGCTCGGGCTGCCGGCTGTCGAACTCATTCCGAAAGTGACCTGAGCTCAGAATCTTCCCCGAGCTGTCCTGCAGCTGGAGATATGACAGGCCGGCAAGCCGCATCGCATGGCCGGCATAGTCCAGGAGGTACTTTCGGGAGGCAGCATCACCTCGGAGACCTAGTCGAAATCGATTGTCCTCTCCCAGATCCGAGGCGAGTGCCGCCAGCCGGCTGTCAATCGCTGCGCTCTCACGCTGGATGGTTGCCTCTGTTACCGTGACCAGTGCGGTTACCCGCTCCGCATACTCTGCGCTCAGCCGGCGCTGCATTTCCTGGCGAACACCGAGGGCCAGCGCTGCCAGCGGCAACAGCACGGCGAGCAGGATCGCGACGAAGAGCCGGACCCGGAAGCTCACGGGCGCACCACCCTGATGGTTCCATCCCAGTCGACTGCCAGGGGCGGAGCTCCCCGTCGAACGATGGCGTGGGCCCTCGTGTCGATCAGAGGCCGAATGCTCGCACCGGGTGGAAAATCCTTCAACTCCCGGCAGGGCTGTGCCGCATGCTTCGGTAATGAAATGATATAGGCCAGCTCCGACCCCTCGTGCAGGGCGACCAGCAGCTCAGAAGTTTCCAGTCCGGCTGCTCGCACCCCGTTGCCCGGCACGGCGAGGGCGACCAGCCGCTCGGCCAGCCCGCGCGCGACGTCATCATCTCGCAGGTAGACGATTCGCTGAGAGGTGACCGGTGCTAGCGACGTGTCGCGGGCGGGACATGAAACCTCCAGCCACCAGAATGGCGGGTGGGCGACCCGAGCGTCCGCTTCGACCGCCTCGGCAAGAGACTGCGGCTCCAGTTGAATGGTCTCTGCGGTCAGTGGCGGCGCCGAACCGGGCTGCACCACGACATACGTCCGACTCCACGGGAGCTGGTGAATGACGAAATCCGGCCGCCCGGCCGCGTACTCGAGCAGTGAAGGATCGTGGGTGACGATCAGGTCCGCGCCCTGGTCGAGGGCGTCTCGCGGGTCCCCTATTGGGGGCAGCCGCAGCTGAATCACGGGCTGGTCCGGTTGCGTGGGGAGCTCCAGTAACCGGTCTGAGACTGGACTCTCGAAGGCCAGGCCCTCCGGCATTGCGAGTGCAGGGTCCGCGAGAGCATGCAAGACTGACTCCTGATTCCCGCTGGTAAAAAGTCGAATCTGACGCCCATTCAGCGGTACGGCAGAGTCTATGCCGGGAACTCCGCCTCCCCCTGAGGGCGAAACGTTGCTCGCGACAGCAGCAGCCGAGATCCGAAGATCCGGGTCGAATTGCGCCGGATCCCCTAACGTTATGGTCCAGGCTCCCGCCGAGTCGGGGGTCCAGGATTCCACCAGACCGGGGCCGATTTTTCCCTCGCAATCCAACCGCAGCAGAGGTGGGAACAGGGTTCGGGAGAAGAGGCGCTCGCTGTCGTTAACGGGCCGAAGCCCGCGGCTCAACTCGAGCGGCTCGGGCAGTGCAATGGTGAAGGTGTCGAGGGTTTCGACTCCTGGGCTGGCCAGGAGGCAGGATTCGGCAGCCGGTGGTGGAGGAGATGGTGGATTAGACTGAGATGCGCAACCGGCCAGGGCAACCAGAAGAAGGCCGCGCGGTGAGGCTGAGATTACGATTCGGCGACCACGAATGGGCTGCCTCCCAGCTTGGCCTTGATCTCCGGCACGGCCGCGACCGCGTCTGCCTTGGTTGGATAGTCCCCGACCCGAACTTTGTAGAGTCCGCCCTCCTCGACCGTGACGACCTCGAAGCCCCGGGATTTGAGTCTTGCCGCGACAGACCGTGCAGTGCTGACGCTCCGTACCGCGGTGATCTGAACCCGATAGCGGGATCCTGCACTGGCCGCCGGTGCCGGTGCCGGTACTGGCGTTGCCTGCGGCGGGGCGGGTTGGGCTCTCGCCGTATCGGCCCGTGGCGGCGGAGCAGGCGCAGGGGGTTCGGGAACCAGAGTTATAGTGGTGGCGGTGTCGCGGCGGGGTGCCGCAGCACGAGCGGTATCGGCCGGCAGCGCTCCCACCGTTTGCGGGGTGTCGGCGGGAGCCCGCGCCGGGGTCAGGGTGTCCTTCAGGGCCGGCACTGCCACCGCTACCTGACTGCAGCGCTGGTTTAGATAGCCAAGTTGATTCTGCAGCTCTATGTTGCCGCGCGAGCCTCCGATTCCTTCGGCAATCCAGCGGCAGGCCAGCTCCGGCTTCTTCTGGTCAAAGTAGGTCCGCGCGGCCCAGTAAGAGGCCTGGGGCAGCAGCGAGCTCCCGGGGTAATCCAGCCGGATGCGTTCCAAGTTGCGCGCAGCTCCCTCCAGGTTCCCGCTCGCGTAATCGAGCTGCACCAGCCGCAGCAGCGCGTCGTCTGCCCAACCGGAAGAGGAGTACTCTACCGCTACGCGCTGGAGTTGCCGCCGCATATCGGCGGCATCGCTCGCTACCATCGCCTGAGTATAGACGATCTGAGGATAGAGCGAATCGGTGGGGGCGGTGGCCGACAGCAGCCGTTGCACCTTGAGCCGGGCGGAGTCGCTCTGGCCCTCCTGAGCATGCCGGATCACCTCGACCAGGCGGGGATCGGTCTGCGAGAAGGCGGAGGCTGCGGAAACAGCGGAAAGGGCGGAAACGATGGCAGCCAGCCGGACCACCGTTCCGTTTCTTCGCCCCTTCCCGGCTTTGCCGCTCACGCCGCCTCCGCCGTGCGTACTCCGATCCGGAGAACCAGATCGGTCAAAACCCCACGTTCATCCGAAACCGTGGTGGTCTTCAGAGCCTGATCAGCCTCGAGTGCGGCCCGCAATCCCGCCTGCACCCGTCCGGTAGGCCACTCGGCGCAGATCCGAGACCAGTGAGCCGCCTCCGCTTTATAGCTCAGGAGATTACCGGGCCGATTTCGCAGCAAGGTCTTGTAAATCGAATCTTCCAGGTTTCTTCCCCGGGTTCCTCTATCGTACAGGCTCCGGGCTACGCCCAACCCAATCAACGCAGCTCCCAGGTGTGTCACCATCTTCACGCCGGACATCCCAGGCTGGGCCAGGATCGCCGGAATCAACGCTGCTGCCCGCCTGGAGTCATCGTCCAGAAGGGCCGTCCGCCAATCCCATAAGGTTTCCCCATGCTGGATTCCTACCAGGCTTTCGATCGTCGCAGAGGTGACCGGCCCGTTCGGCGGGAGCGACCCCAGCTTGGCCAGCTCTGAGAGCAGTGCGCCCAGATCGGTACCCACGGATTGAACGAGGTGCTCCGCCGCGCCTTCCTCCATCTCCACGCCGAGCTTTCCCGCCTCGCGCAAGGCCCA
>DASPKB010000022.1:0-4711 GCA_035628315.1 Gemmatimonadales bacterium
GAAGGTGCCACGTACTGCCACTGCGGACCCAGCTCGCTGAAGGTCCAGTTCTTCCAGGTAGCGCCGCCATCGGTTGAGAGTCCCCAGCCGTTTCCAACCGTGCCGTACCAGATCTCGCCTCGGGCACCGAAGGCGAGCGCATGCACGAAGTCCCAGGAGATCGAGGTCTGCGATGTGGTGTCGCGCCGGATCTGCTGCCACTGCTCGCTGCCGGCGGGGAGCCGGTAAATACCCTTCCCATAGGTGCCCACCCAGATCGTTCCCTGCGCATCGCGCGCGGCCGCGAGCACGTGGGTTCCCCATCCCGTGCTGTCGGGCAGCGGCGGCAGCTTGGCCTGGGCGTGAGCGCCCGCGGCGGGCACCGAGAGCGCAATCAGAAGAGAGAAAAGTTTTCGCATCACTGGTTCACTTCGAGCTCAGGTGTGCCTGGATAATTTTCCGCCCGGTCCCAGACGGAGCCAGTCGATGTGGACGTGCTCGGGACGGGTGGCCACAAACAGGATCGCTTCGGCGACATCCTCGGGACGCAGCATGCCCGCCCGGGGAGTGAAACCCTCCCGCCGATCGGGGTCGACCGGGTCCCATACGGAAGTATCGGTGGGGCCGGGTGAGACGAGGGTGAGCCGAACGCCCGTGCCCCGGTACTCGGCAACCAGCGTCTCGTGCAGTCCGCGGAGTCCATACTTGCTCGCGGCATACGCGGTGTTGTCGGGATAGCCGGTGTGATCCGCCACGCTTCCCACATTGATGAAGCTGCCGCGTCCGGCCTTCCGCATGGCCGGAAGAAAGGCCCGGGCCACCGCAAAAGGCGCCTTCAGATTGATCGCGAGCTGCAGCTCCAGTTCCGACACCGAGGTAATTTCGAGAGGCTTCAGCAGGAAGGCTCCGGCGTTGCTCACCACGATGTCGGGGACGCCTTGCCGCCCGAGCAACCCGTCGGCCATTCGGGAGACCTGGTCGGGGTCGGTGAGGTCACAGACCACATCCTGCACGTTTCCCCGGGTGCCGGACTCGAGCGTACGGGCGACCCGGATGACCCGGGCTCCCTCGGCGGCGAAGCGTTCCGCCACGGCCGCTCCGATGCCGCGGGATGCTCCGGTGACGACCGCTGTCCGCCCCTCGAGCCGGCTCACTCGGGGATATGGCCGCCATGCGCCAGGCGCAGGAACTCGTCGCGGGTCTTGGAGTCGTCGCGGAAGATCCCGCGGAGCGCGCTGGTGACCGCCCGCGAGTTCTGCTTCTCCACCCCCCGCATCATCATGCAGAAGTGGGCTGCGGTGATCACGACACCGACCCCGGTGGGCTTGAGGATGTCCATCACCGCATCGGCGATCTCGTCGGTGAGCCGCTCCTGCACCTGGAGCCGGCGGGCAAAGACGTCCACGATGCGAGCAACCTTGGAGAGGCCCAGGATCTTGCCGTCCGGGATGTACGCCACGTGGGCCCGTCCGAAGAACGGCAGCAGGTGGTGCTCGCAGAGGGAGTAGAGCTCGATGTCCCGCACCATGATCATGCTCTGGTGGGCTTCCTCGAATACCGCGTCACCCACGACGTCTTCCACCGTCATCCAGTAGCCCTGGGTCAGGAAGCGGAGCGACTTCTCCACCCGCTCCGGCGTCTTGAGCAGACCCTCCCGTCCGGGATGCTCGCCAAGAGCCGAGATGATCTCGCGTACCTTGGGGGCAAAGGATTCCGGTTCCGGGCCGGTGTTTTCCGGATGGGTGACGGCGGTGCGTTCGGGCCGGGCCCGCGCGGCAGCGATCTTCTCGCGTGGATTCATCGGGACACCTCAACGAAGCTTTGCTCGAACTCGGAGAGCGTGCCGCCGCGGAAAGACTGCGCGGCCCGGGAGAAGAGTTGTTCCATGTCGCCGTACAGTTTCTCGATCGATTCTTCGGTCTGGAACGTGGGACTGCCGCCCGGCATGAACTCGGAAGAATGTAACGTGAACTCGACGTACTGGCGCCGCTCCTCCAGCGCGCGATCGAGAATCTCCAGCATCTGAGAGCGGTTCCGGCCGTTGGGCTGGAGCCAGAGCCGCGGCGGAAACAGCCGGTTCCAGGCTCGGGCAGGCAAAGAGCCGTACGGCATGCTGTCCCCGATCTTCCGCAGGGCAGCGCTCCGGGACTGCATGATTGTCATGGGCACCTCCAGCAGCGGCGAATCACCCGGCTGGCTGATGTCCCGGAGATCCACCCGGTAAGGCACTTCGGGGTAGCGGGAGAAGTCGGTGCCGCCCTTCTGATTGGGATCGCCTTTCATGCGGTGCCAGGTCACGTGCGGGGTGACCGAGCAGTCGACCCGGTAGCCCTGTTCCACCAGGACCCGTGCGTACACCTCATTAAAGCTCCACCGGCCGGCCCGATGGCTGATCATCTTGCACCCAAAGGTGTCCACCAGCAGCCGGGTGAGCAGCTCCACCTTCGCCCGGATGAGGTGTTCCGGATACTCGATCAGATACGGCTGGTACCGGAAATCATCGTCGGTGAGCTGCTCCAGCGGCGGCGAGTTCCAGGCGTGGAGATGCATGCCGATCTCCGCCGTATCTCGCTCGAGAACGTCCCGGGCGAACGCCTGGTATGCCGGAGCGCACACCATCTCGTAGTTGGTGAGATAGGTCGGCTTGAGCCCGTACTTCTCGCAGAGCTGCTGGAAACGCGGCAGAAACGCGGCGTTGCGGGTGGTGATCTCCCGCGGGGCGGCCCACAGGTTGTCCCCCTCGGTATCGATCGTGATCAGGAAGAACGGACGGTTCATAGCATCACGATTTGAGATCATGGTGTGATCAGCGATGAGGGAACGATCAGGAGAGCTCAGTCACCCTGATAGTCGACGTAGTTTCGCGGCGTTTCCCAGAGTCGCAGGCGCAGTGCCAGCTCGGGTGGCACCACGGCGCGGAGCTCGCGCCAGCATACCATGGCGATGTTTTCGGAGGTCGGAATCAGGGACTGAAACCAGGCCACGTCGAGATTGAGGTTCTTGTGGTCCAGGTGGCGGAGCAGCCGCTCCTGCGCCAGGTCGCGCAGCCGGTTGAGGTCCATCACGTAGCCGGTGTCGGCATCGATCTCCCCCTCGACCGTCAGCTCCAGCTCGTAGTTGTGCCCGTGGAAGTTGGGGTTGCTGCAGTCGCCGAAAGTCTTCCGGTTCCACTCCTCGGAGAAGCGCGGATTGAAGAGCCGGTGAGCGGCGTTGAAGTGCACTCGGCGGGTGACGGCGCAGCGGGGCATAATTAGTCGCTAGTCACTAGTCGCTGGTCACTATTCCTGAGGGGAGCGGAATGTCTGAAATTCATTCTACAATACTACTCGCTCCATGAAGCCACTCCTAACCCAGCACCAGTGCTATGAGTAGTGACTAGTGACCAGCGACTGGTGACTCGCAAACAAAACGCCGACCTATTCAGATCGGCGCAGGAGTGAAACGGCAACGGAGAGGATTATTGAAGCCCAATGAGAATGCTTGGCACCCTCACCATGACGTCTGCCTTCCCCCGGGGGGCGTGACATCGGCCACGGCATTCGGGTCCATCATCGGACCTGTTGGCTCAATAACGTGGCTCCCCGCTACCGCTCACCCGGCATTAAGATAGAAACCCGCTCATCCACCGTCAACAGATTACCGGAGGGACTTGCGTGAAACTCCCCACCCTGCTTCTGGCCCTAGCGTCGCTGGTCCTCTGGGTGGTCCTGGCCTTCGTTATGGGAGTCAAGCCCGGCGTGGTTCACCTGCTCCTGGCCCTTGGTTCTACCCTCCTGGTGCGCTGGTGGGCGCTGCGCGCCTGAGGCTGTAGCACCCTTGGAAGTCATGTAGGTCACTCCCTACACGGCGGAGCCGCGCCGTGGCTTCAATCACACTCCGGAAACAGGCGCCTATTCCCTTAATCGGTAAGCTCTTGCGGACCCAGGTCCCGGTGCGATACTGGAGGAGGTGCCGGGGCACAAATCGTGCTCTCCCACCGACATCCGAGTTGGGCCTTCGAGATCAGCTGCTGGGGAGAACGCTCCGGGGATGTTCGCGTGATGCGCTGGATGGAGTCACTCGTGGAGCGGACTGGAGCCGGCGGCGGCATTCCTACGGTTCAGCGACTCTGGGGAACCGACGGTTACGCCCATCCGGCTTCGCAGGCAGGACCCGGAACCGAAGCTCGGCAGCAGTTCCTCAGCCGGGCCGTCAACTTCCTGCTGGCGCTCGTCATCCTCATTCTGCTGTTTCCGGTGCTCCTCCTGATCGGCGCCCTGGTGTGGCTAACGTCGCCGGGCCCCATCCTCTACACCCAGGTCCGGGTAGGTCTGGATCGCCGGCTTCCGGTGGATGGCAGCCAGAACCAGCGCCGGCAGCGCGATATCGGTGGCCGTCCGTTCACCATCTACAAGTTCCGCACGATGCGGGTGGACGCCGAGAACGGCAGCGGCGCAGTCTGGGCCCAGCAGCGCGATCCCCGGGTCACCTCGATCGGCCGGCTGCTCCGCCAGTACCGGCTGGACGAGCTGCCCCAGCTGATCAACGTGCTCAAGGGCGAGATGAACATCGTGGGGCCCCGCCCCGAGCGGCCCACCATCTTCGCCGAGCTGCGCGAGCACATCGCCGAGTATCCCCTGCGCCAGCGGGCCAAGCCGGGGATCACCGGACTGGCCCAGATCAACCACCACTACGATCGCTCGCTGGAGGATGTGCGGACCAAGGTGCACTACGACCTGGAGTACATCCGCCG
>DASPKB010000023.1:0-4483 GCA_035628315.1 Gemmatimonadales bacterium
GGCGTCCGGTGTTGGCGCCTTCGCCCTGGAGGGTATAGAAAATTTCCTTAACTGCGTAGGTCATAGCTAAGCAAGCTCACGCGCTTCCCCGCCTCCCGGCTTCCCCGCCCACCGTCTGGTACACCGCCGGATCTTCTATCCCCGCCTCCCTGAAGCCCTTCAGGCGGAGCAGACATGCATCGCACCGGCCACACGCGGCGCCGTCTGCTGCCGGGTCGTAGCAGGTCAGGGTCAGGCCGAAATTGACGCCGAGAGCCATGCCGCGAGCGACAATCTCCCGCTTCGACAGCTCGATCAGCGGCGTGTGGATGGTGATCCGGCGTCCACCTTCCGTTCCTGAACGGGTAGCCAGATTGGCCAAGCTCTGGAACGCACGAAAATATTCCGGCCGGCAATCAGGATAGCCGCTGTAGTCCAGGGCGTTGGCCCCGATGAAAATGTCGGACGAGCCGGTTACCTCGGCCAGGGCCAGGGCGAGCGACAGGAAGATAGTGTTCCTCGCGGGCACGTAGGTCGGAGGAATCCTGTCGCCGATCGCCTCCAGCGGCGTGTCCTTCGGCACCGCGGTGTCGCCGGTAAGTGCGGAGCCCCCAATCGTTCGGAGATCGATGTCCAGAACCACATGCCGGGAAACGCCAAGCGAGCGGGCCACTCGCCCGGCGGCCTGAAGCTCGGGGGCATGCCGCTGTCCGTAGCGAAAGGTGAGCGCATGCACCTCGAACCCTGCGCGCATCGCAATCGCAGCGGTGGTAGCGGAGTCCATGCCTCCACTGAGAAGGACGACGGCTGGAGGTTTGCTCATGCCGGAAAGCTAGTGCGCCGGGCGGGCATCAGCATTGATCGGAGCGCACCTTCGAGCTCAGGGTAGGCAAAGCGATAGCCGGAGCGGATCAGCCGTTCTGGCAGCACGCGGGCGCTGGACAGCAGGGTGCGGTTGGCCATCTCGCCGAAGATGGCCCGCAACGCCAGGGCAGGCACCGGCAGCACGGCGGGCCGGCCGAGCACCTGTCCCAGTACCCGGGTGAAGTCCCGGTTAGTTACCGGCACCGGTGCCGTGAGGTTGACCGGTCCTTCCAGCGACTCCGCCGTAAGCAGATAAACCAATGCTTCAGCGACATCGTCCAGCGCCACCCAGCTCATCCACTGGTTGCCGGACCCGGTCTTCCCGCCTACCCCGAGCCGAAAGGGCAGGAGCAGCTTCTGAAGAGCACCGCCTTCGGGACTCAGCACTACTCCAATTCGCGGGTGGACCACCCGGATGCCTGCGGCCCGCGCCGGGTTGGCAGCGGCCTCCCACTCCCGGCACACGGCCACCAGGAAGTCTCGGCCGGGGTCTCCCGGCGCGCTCGACTCGGTGAGAGTCTCATCCCCCCGGTCTCCATAGATTCCCACCGCGGAGACTGAGATTAGTACCTGGGGCGGCCGTACCAGCCGGGCCAGCGTCTGGCTCAGGAGTGTGGTCCCCTGCACTCGGCTTTGGCGAATCCGCACTTTCCTGGCCTCGGTCCAGCGAACCCCGATGTTCTCTCCGGCCAGATTGATCACGGCGTCGGATCCTTCCAATGGCGCGGCATCGAGTTTCCCGGCTGCCGGGTCCCAGCTAATCTCCTCCGTCGCCGCGCGCCGGCGAACCAGGCGTTGGACCCGATGACCGGCGGACTTCAGCCGGGCTGCTAACGCGGTGCCGATCAGGCCGCTGGCTCCGGATATAACCACATTCATCCTATGACTCTTCGGCCTCTGTCAGTTGTTCTCGTCGCGTTACTGGCACCATCAGGTTGCGTGGCGCAGCAGTCCGCGCGGGCAACCATTCAGGGCTGCACGATCCAGCGGGTATCGGACGGCGACAGCGTCCGCTGCAGTGATGGCCGTCGCGTGCGGTTGATCGGAATCGACAGCCCGGAGCTGCAGCAGCGCCCGTTCGGGTCGCAGGCACAACGAGCACTCCTCGCCTTGCTGCCGCTTGGCGCAACGGTCCGCCTGGAGCAGGACGCGGCGTTAAGAGACCGCTACGGAAGAGACCTGGCCTACGTGTGGAGCGGAACCACGCTGGTAAACGAGGTCATGGTGCGAGACGGCTGGGCCGTCATCTACACCGTGCCCCCGAATGTGAAGTATGCCGAGCGGCTGGCCCGGGCGCAAAAAGAAGCCCGCGCACGTGGCGCGGGCCTCTGGAGCGAAGAGGGATTCGACTGCCTGCCAAACGATTTCCGTTTGAGGCGCTGCGTCACCCCACCTTGAAGGTCTTCATCATCCCGTGCTCGAGGTGGAGCTTTCCATCCTTCGCGTCCGGAATGAAGCACATCAAGCCGTAATTGCCGGCTTCCAGCTCGGCACTAAACGTCCCCCGTGCGCCCTTGTCGAGACCCACCACCCCTCCTATCGGCTCGCCCGGCGGAGCGCCCTTCATACCACCCTCGATGTAGCGGGCAATGTCCTCCACCGTCTTCCCGGGGGCCAGCTTGATCAGCGCCAGCTCATGCGGCTGCGGCCCGCTGTTCGTCACCAGAAATGTCTTCCGGCCGGGCGTAAGCGGCTGCGAGAGTTGGAAATCGTAGTCTCGGAGATCGATGGTGATGTCCGCGGCGGGCAGCTCGCTGGCGCCGCTGGAGGCGCTGTCGACAACCTCGAATTCCCGCACCATTCCCTTGGCCACATGCATCACCTTATCCGCTCCCCACACGAAGCAGAGGTAGGCGTACCGACCCGGCTCGAGCACGGCTGTGGCGTTGGAATTCTTTCCTGGAGGGACAGCGTTGGGCCCTCCCACGAACTTGAGCCAGGCGGGCGGTGGCCCATGGCTCTTCATTGCCTGGCTCAGGTCAGCCAGGGTTTTGCCCTCCTCCAGCCGGACCAGCTGCGCGTGATGCAGCTCGGTTCCGTTGTTGACCAGCTGCATCGTAATCCGCCCGGCCGGGACCCGGGCCGGCGCTTCGAAGGCAAAGTCCTTCGCGGTGACGTTCACGGTCGGGGTGTTGGCCGCAGCGGTCTGCGCTCCGGCCGCTGTCGAGTCTCTCGTGGCAGTATCAGAGTCCCTGGATTGACAGCCGCCCAGCGCGCCCGCTGCCAGCAGCGCCACGCCCGCGGTATAGCAGGTACCACGCATGCAGTCTCCTCCGATGGTTGATGAGCGCGGCCAAGATGACCACCGAAGTAGAATTAGTCCAGCCCTGCTTCCCCGCTTACCGGCATTCCCGGTTCCCCGCCTATCCCTGCGCCCTCCGGATCAGCAGCAAATCAGTGATGTTGTCCATTGTCAGCAGGCCAACCAGGGTGCCACTCACGTCCACCACAGGCAGCGCGGGAAGGTGACTCGCGCGCAAACGGTCGAGCGCCTCCTGAAAGCCGAGGGTTGGTGGAACGGTCGGCACATTCGGGGTCATGGCCTCGGCGACACCCGAGTCCGGCCCACGCTGCGACAGTCCCTTGATCAGGTTATCGCGAGTCAGGATTCCCTCGGTCCTGCCGTAGTTGTCCACTACGGGAAACTCCCGCTGCTCTCCGCTCAAGAGGAGATTCACTGCCTGAGCCAGAGTGGCGTGGATCGGCACGGTCCGGAAGTTGGTCACCATCATCTGGCCAACCTGCAGGCCTTGGCCCGCCGCCCGGGTCTCGACCGCGGCCGCTTCCGCGCTGGCTCCCAGGAACACGAAGAACGCCACCAGTATGAGCAGCGGCTCCTCGCGGGTGAGGCCATAGAGCCCGCCGATGACGGCCAGGCTTTGACCCAGGGTGGCGGCGATCCGGGTGCCGCGCACCAGTCCTAGTCGGCTGGCGAGCAGCGCGCGAAGCACCCTGCCGCCGTCCATCGGGAATGCGGGAATCAGGTTGAACAGAAGGAGGTAGATATTGACCGTGACCAGGAAGGCTAAAAACGGCTGATGCTCGCTCAGCTCGGCCACCTGCGCGCCGCTCCCACCCAGCCGGAGCACCAGATAAAGGATGACCGCGATGGCGAGGGTCACCGCCGGACCGGCGAGCGCAATCAGCAGCTCCTGCCTGGGCTCCTCCGGAATCCGCTCCAGCCGGGCCACCCCGCCAATCGGCAGCAGGATCACGTCGGGCGTGCGCACCCCGAAACGGCGGGCCATGAGGATGTGTCCGAACTCGTGGAGCAGGACGCAAGCAAACAGGGCGAGCAAAGCGAGGGCGCTGGCTAGCGCCGCCGTTGGCCCGCCCTGGGAATAGCCCATCAACGCCCACCACCCTACCACCAGCAGAAAAGTCACGTGCACCTTGATATCGGTGCCCGCGATCCGACCGATTGTGTACGACCACTGCATCGCTGCGCCGCCTCTCACCGAGCCTCCAGAGAACATAACCGGAAGCCGGCTAGGAACGGCGACCCTTCTGATTTTCCCCGCCTATCCGCTTACATCACACCATAACTCGAAGTCCAAACTCGGGACGGGTCCGGAGCGCCAGCTTGGGCTTCTGCGCCGCCGGCGCGATCATGCGTTCGATCGCCTGAGCCTCGCCCGGG
>DASPKB010000024.1:0-5590 GCA_035628315.1 Gemmatimonadales bacterium
CGCTTCAGGTCGGAGTCCGCCCACAGGGAGGCGGGGAGGGGCAGGTGACTTACCACCTGAGCATTGAACCGCGCGAATCCACCCGAGGCCGGCATTGCGCCGAGGCCGGCGATCGCGGCGATCCAGCTCGAATTGAGCCACGCTGCCAGAATGTCCGCGCGGTCGCTACTGCTTGCAGCAGCGACGTAGCAGCTGTTCAATGGAATGCACTCGAGCTCGCGCGCGGACGTGAGGGCTACTGCGACCATTCGTCGTGCCAGGTCTGGCCACACCACACGAAACGGTGCTGTCGCCATCCGGACGCGAAAGAGCACCCACGGAGGTCCGCCCTGATAATCCCGTCGAGCCCGGAGCACGTCTTCATGCTCCTTGAGGTACGCCTCGGCTTTCACTGGCAGACGGGTTGCCGGATGGCCAGCTGAGTCGTGAGTCCATAGCAGCCGAAGCTTGCGGCAAAAGCCGAATGGTCTCACGTCGCGGCCGCGCAACGCCCAGCGAAGCACCTCCTGTTCCACACCAGGCGGAGGGTTTAAGAACACCCGGTTGAGTCCGGTCTTTACTCCGAGGTGACAGGAGATCGAATCCCCGAGAGCAGGGTGGTCACGCTCGAGGCGGGATAGCAGTTTCCTGGTCCCGGTGCCGACGAGGATCCAGGGAGCTCCACCCGAAAGCTCGGACTGGGCGAGTCGTCCTCCTTTGCCACGCTCGAGTGCAGTGCGTACCTGGTGGTGCCGGGCTGGAGGATTTTTGGCTGCGATCAGGGCGAGCGGGTAGACCGTGGCGTCGAATGCCGCGTTTTGCGATCCGGTGAGGTCAGCTAAAACCTGCAGGGTAGTCTCAGTGGCGAGTCCATGCCGGACCGGTGCGCCGTAACCCGCGGCCGCAATCTTCGCCGGTACAAGCATGGCCACCAGCCCTCCGGGCCGGGCCAGCTCCAGTGCCCGCTCCAGAAAGGCCACCGATAAATCCGGTGAGTTGCCGTACAGTCTGCTGCCGCTCCGCCACCAGCGATATCGGCCGGCAAGCCGCATCCGCACTTTTGCCGGGATTAGCTCGGACCTGAGCCACGGTGGGTTCCCGATTACAAGATCGAAACCACCCCGGACAAATACGTCGGCGAAGTGGCTTTCGTAGTGGAACCAGGGAACCTCACCGTCACGGCGGAGCCGACGCCGTGCTTGCCGCAGCTCTTGCAGCGAACGCCGCAGCGTTTTCAGCTGATCGCGGAGCTCGCGGTCGAGTCCCCTGGAGTTTCCGAAGAGATCAGCGGTTCGCGCCTGCACCAGGCAGTCGGTGATGGCAGATTGGGTCTTTGATTCTGTCAGGCTGAGTGCGCACGCCAGTTCCCGGGCTTCACATTCCCGCAGCCGTCGAACGAGCGCGCGTTTCTGAGTCCCGGTCGCACTGACGATCCTCTGGCGTAGCTCGGAGAGCTCCAGAGAGCGCGCTGCGTTGGGGCCGGGCCGAAGAACGGAGCTGCAGCCCGACAGACCGGGCGGCTCGAAAAGACTGTCACCCTGACGGATCAGGCAGTCCAGGTTAGGCAACGGGGCTACCTGTTCCGGCTGCTCGGCCGGTTCGTCGGCTATCACGGCAAGCCAGAGCCGAAGCTCGCTAAGACGAACAGCCGAAGCGTTGCTGTCCACTCCAAAGAGGTTTCGCTGCAAGACCCGCCGCTTGCGCTCTGCGGCGGAGCTGGAGGATGAGCCAGAGGAAGCAAGGCGCTCGAGCACTCGAAGCAGGAAAGCACCCGAGCCGGCGGCTGGATCGAGTACCGTAATCGTGGCGAGAGTGTTGCGGGTTGCCGCATCGGGCTCGGCCAGCCGGCGTTCTGCTGCTGCCTCGGTACATCGGGAACGAATGGTGATCAGCCCGATCAGCGCGGCCTCGAGAAGTTGGTCTACCAGCCCGGCAGGAGTGTAGAAAGCGCCGGTTACCTTGCGCTGTGCTGGAGACATCACCCCCTCGAACACTCGGCCGAGCATGTCAGGGGCGACGCTACTCCCGGTCGCGCTTTCGGAGACCGTGAAGTGAAACCGCTCGAACAGCCGGTCGAACGCATCCCGCCAGAGATCGTTTGGGATGTCCGAGGGGTACTGCCGTTCGAGAGGATGAGGCTCGAACAAACCGCCGTTGAGGAACGGAATGGATCCGAACCTGCGCGCAGCCTTGCTTCGCTCGTCAGCAGGCCGGTTTAGAGTGCCGAAGAAGAGCGGACGTAACAGGTAGCGCTGAATATGGCGGCGCCGGCTGAGACAGAGATCAACCTGGTGTGCCAGAAACTGCTGCTGACCCGCCAGCCAGCCTTTTGCCTGGATGAAGTACAGGAAAAGCACGCGGGTGAGCTGGAGCAGTATGAGTGCATGGCGGTCTTCGATGGGTATCTGCCCTGGCACCCGCGCCATCATGTGGTCGAGGGTCGCTCGAAACTGGCGAAAGAACCGCCGGCTCACCGGCTCTGCGGCCAGCGCATCGGCTGCTCGCGCGAGGTAGGCATATGATCCTCCATCAGCCGCAACCGCCAATCGTGCCAGTGAGGTAACGGACTCCTCGTCGGCACTGTCGAGACTGAGAGAGACGCAGGGGCAGCGATCGTAGGTCACCGTCACCGCGAGTCGGCGGCGCGCGGGGTCGATCGCCAGCACCATTGCCGTCTGACCCCGTTTCTGAATCCTCCGCGCCAGGGCCACGGCATCGCGATCGGCTGATCCGCTGGTCATGCCCAGCCAGGGTATGTCTCCGCTCTGACCCACGGCGGTCACATGGAAGACTCGGTGGCTCCCGCTGTCCCAGGCTTCAGCCGGCACAGGTTCCCAGGTAGGCAGGTGACCCAGTTGTACCATCAGCTTCGGAAGGTCGTCCAGCGACTTGACTGAACGGAGCGCGGTTCGGAGATCCATCGCTCGAGGGTAGAAAGAGGCACCGCTCGAGCCGTCACCCGATTACCGCAGACCGGGTCAATTGACTCCTGCTGGAGCTACCGAAACATTCCAGGCATGACCATAAAAACTTTTTACTTGGCCTCCCTAACGGTGCTGCTCACGGCTGCGCCAATGAACGCAGCTGCGCAGGCTGCGAGCGATAGCGGCGGATTTGTGGTGTGGCGCGGAGAGGATACCGTTGCAACCGAGCGGTTCACCCGTACGGCTACGAGGCTGGAGGGAACCCTGGCTCTGCGGAACTCGAATCGCACCTCGGAGCGCTACTCTGCCGTTGTTGCACCTGATGCGACCATGCCCCTGATCGAGGTCACCGTGCGAGAAGGGGTAGACAGTGGCGGGTCCCGGGCAAAGATTGTCCAGCGCGCCCGGGTGATTTTCAAGGAAGACAGCGCGGCAGTGGATGAGGTGGGAAGCGCGGGGATTCAGACCCGAGTTTTCGGCACCGAAGTTGGTGCGGTGCCGTACCTCAATCTCTCGTTTGCGCTGCTGGAACAGGCGATTCGGCGGGCCCGTGCTACCGGAGCCGGATCCCAGGTGGCCTTTTTCAACCTTGGCGGCGGCCAAACGCTCATCGCTAAACTTTCCCGACTCGGCGCTGACTCTCTCCAGCTGGATATTGGGGATACTCGTATTCACCTGCGAATGGATTCGGAGGGCAGACTATTGGGCGGCAGAATACCAGTACAAAACCTGGTCGCTGAACGGCGCTGAGCAGCCCCGCGCTCAGCTTAAGCTGTCTGACCGTTCCGGGCGCGCGTCGGCTCCATAGAAGCGTCCCCTCCACTCCACCTTCCGGCCACCCCGCCAGGTTGACCGCATCGCGATGTAGAGCGCCATGAGGGCGCCGAGTGGATAAGCCACGCCATACCATGCGGGTATTCTCATTCCCCAGCAGATCGACATCCAGAACACCGCCCCCAGTATCGACGCTGCCAGCGCGGGGACCTGCAGGGGGGAAGGCTCCGGCAGCAACGCTGTGACGAGCAGCGTCGCTGGAGGCAGCAGCCAGAACAACATTGCGGTCGCCAGCATCAGGGGCACGAGGGCTCGCGCGAATGGTTCGTCCGGGAACGAGCGGCGGCCTCCCAGGTAGATATTCTTGGACCATCCTTCGATCAGAGTGCGCAGGTCACGGTACATCCGGGTCTCCATAAATCGCTCCGCGAAGGCGAAATGAAGCTTGAGACCCTTGTTCAGGTAGGTCTGAGCCAGCGCGAGGTCCTCTGCCACTT
The DNA here is from genome assembly GCA_035628315.1 of Gemmatimonadales bacterium. Taxonomy (GTDB): domain Bacteria; phylum Gemmatimonadota; class Gemmatimonadetes; order Gemmatimonadales; family GWC2-71-9; genus CAVVWJ01. The sequence goes on from DASPKB010000024.1 coordinate 4,175, forward strand.
CTTGCCGTACCGCTGCATGGGTCCCGGCTTTCTCGTACGCGGCTCGAGTAGTGAGAATGAATTGCCCGTTTGCGATCACGTCCCGGGCTCGAGACGCGCGGTTGACCCTTGCAGGGCTGTAGCGGAGGGCGAGGAGAAACATGATCTGTGGCATGACCACACGTTCCCAGAACGTCACGCACCGTTGAGCCGGAGAGACCGTGACAAGGTCCGCTTGCTGAGTGCGAAGCACACCGACAGCTCGCTCCAGCAGCTCCGGCCCATGCTGAGTGTCCGCATCGGTAAACAGTAGCAGCTCCCCGCGAGCGTGCTGATAGCCTTGCAGGCAGGCCCATGGTTTGCCGTACCAGCCTTCCGGCAGTTCTTCGCCGCGAACCAGCTGGACTCGTTGGTTCGCGCTCAGATTACTGATTACTGACGCAGTTCCGTCGGTAGACCGATCGTCCACTACGATCAGCTCGAACGGCTGATAAGTCGATTGCAGAACCGAGCCCACCACAACAGCAATGGTGTCTGCCTCATTGCGGGCGGGTATGATGACGGACAGCAGCGATCCCGATAGACGAGGGGCATCGCCCAGATTGGGCGTTCGATTAGCCAGACGAGGCAGAGTCAGAAAGGGCAGCAGCCAGGGAGCCGCTGGGAGCAGCTCAGTGGCCGAGGGCAAACTCACTGCTAGGGCTACTTCACATGCGTGGAAACGGCCTGCAGCTCCTGCTCCAGGGCTTCGATCTGCCGCTCAACCTCGGCAACGTCGTGTTCGGCTCCATGGAGCGGAACACCATTCTGGGAGAACAAGGTGGCAACCAGCGCGTCGGTATACCCCACGACAGCCACCGCTACACCTTTGTCGATCACCCGGTTGAGCCGCAGCATGATGGCCATACCCTGCCGGGCGCGCATGGCCACCAATACCGGCGCCAGGTTCCGAATCAGGAGCTCGCGAAGGAACTGCAGCTCTTCAACCACTTCACCCGCAGCCAGCCCTCGAGCCGAGGCCACTCGGCCGTAGTGCTCACAAACGTGAAACCACACCGTGTTCACTTCGCGGCGCAGCGGCCCTACCATCTCGGCCATGACGTCGAACAGCAGCCGGAACTCCCGCTCGACGGTTGACCGCGGTATCGTGGGAGCGGCGGTCATCCGGTCTCCCAGCCAGTCGGCCCACTCGGAGACCATCGTATCGCGCATTTCGGCGATTATGCGACCGGCTGCGAGCAACGCGGGCTGGGAAGCACGCACTCACCGTTCTCCCTGGAAAAGGTTTGTGAATTTACAGCAATGTCTCTAATGGGGTCAAAACCGCTGGTGCGGCCGCCCCGACTAAGGCCCGGGTGCCGCATCGCCCTGGTTGCCCCGGCCGGCCCATTGTTGGAGAGAGACGATCTAACACGGGCCCAGGAACTCTGCCGTGCG
>DASPKB010000025.1:0-4430 GCA_035628315.1 Gemmatimonadales bacterium
CGCGCTGAACAGATAGTAGTCGCTCAGGTCGTGGACCGGCCCGTTCAGCGAGACCAGGAGAAGCAGAAGCGCCGCGCAGAACGACAGAATCTGGAAGGGAGATGCGGGCGGACCCCAGCCGTGGCGCCGGCGCAGCGGCCCGATGCCATAAAAGTACAAGGCACCGAGAAGTCCGGTGCCTAGAAGGACGCTGGGGTGGAGCGACCAGGCCCACTCGTATGGCAGGGTTGGTCTAGCTCTTTCGTCCATGATCCGCTGCACTACCAGAAAGCCAGCTTGTCAACTCACCCCGCGCGCGAGAACGCCATGTGGTATGACATGAGAATCATCAGCGAGACGATTACCACGGTCGCGATAATCAAGGGAAAGACGAACACCCCACTGAACAGCTTGCTGTCCTGCTTCAGGTGCATGTAGAACATGGCCACGAGCGCAAACTTGGCGGCCGAAAGCAGCAGCAGTAGCGGCACGAAGAACGGCATGAGCGCCCGGGCCGATGGACCGGCATGGCTGCCGTAGGTGACTTCATACAATCCCACCTCGAGAGCGGTCAGCACGAACAGTACCAGCCCTACCTTGGCGTAGAGCCCCGCTGTTGGATGGGGATGCTCGTCATGGGTCGTAGCAGAAGAAGAATGAGTATGGGTGGCGTGGGCATCCATGAGCGTGCCTTACTTGATGAGGTAAACCACCGGAAAGATCACGATCCACACCACATCGACGAAGTGCCAGTACAACGCGGCCATCTCGAGGTTCAGCGACTTGGACGGCGGAATCTTTCCACGCAGTGCTAGAACAAACAGGGTAATCAGCCAGATCACGCCGATGGTTACGTGGGTGCCGTGAAACCCGGTCAGAGTGTAGAAGCTCGCTCCAAAGAGGTTGGTACTCAGCGTGAGTCCCCGGTGTACGAAGTGGGTGAACTCGTATACCTGCATTCCCACGAAGAACACGCCGCACGCAATCGTAGCTCCGAGCCATCCGATCAGGGCCTTACGATTTCCTCGCTGGGCACCGCTCAAGGCCAGTACCACGAAGAGCGAACTGAACAGCAGCAAGGCTGTGCCCAGCGTGACCAGAGGGATTTCGAGAATCGGCTCGTAATGCTGCCCTGTCGGTGAGGTCCACGGCTCGTGAGGGTAGGGTCCTACCAGATTGCGTCCCTTGTTGACCAGGTAATTCGATATGAGGCTGGCAAAGAACATGCATTCGGACCCGATGAAGGTCCAAATCGCCAGCTTCCTGCTATCGAGGCCGGTCGAGGTGGCGTGCTCTGCGCCGTGGGGAAGGTCGTGCGCAACTGCAGTCACGGTCTATTCCTCAAGGAAAGCGGTTCAGCCGGCCGGCTCGAAGGCCCAGCGGTACACACCGAAGAACAGCAGCGCCACCGAAGCGACCACCGGCCATGCGCCGGCCTTGTCATGACCCAGCAGCATCAGCGTCACGAAAACCGCCGTCACTCCAACCGCCGTCACCAGGGGCCAGTACGAAGGATTGGGCAGGTGAATGCCCTTCCCGCTGACTCGGGCCGGCTCGGGCAGCACTCCTCCACGGCCACGCTTGGTCTCCCAGTGAGCATCCCGCCCATGGACAACCGGAATTTCGGCGAAGTTCCACTCCTGCGGGGGAGACGGGATGGCCCATTCCAGGGTTGCTCCGTTCCACGGATCTGCCGGGGCGTTGGCCGGCTTGCGCCAGGTCTGGTAGATGTTGATCAGGAACACCCACAAGGCCAGTGCCAACACGAAGGAGCCGGCGGTCTCGATTTGATTGAGGATCTCGAATCCCAGCCCTTCGGGATAGGTATACACCCGCCGGGGCATGCCGTTCAGCCCCACGAAATGCATGGGGAAGAACGTCAGATTGAAGCCGATCATCATCAGCCAGAAGTGCCACTTCCCTAGCCGCTCGCTCAGCATGCGGCCGAACATCTTCGGCCACCAGTAATACGCCCCAGCTGTGAGCCCGAAGATGCTGCCACCGAACAGCACATAATGGAAGTGAGCGACGATGAAGTAGGTATCGGTCTGCTGCAGGTCGGCCGGAGGCGAAGAATGCATGACTCCGGACAGGCCGCCGATGATGAACATGGCGATGAAACCGACGGCAAAGAGCATGGGAGTGCGGAACTGGAGCGAGCCGCCCCACATGGTGCCGATCCAGTTGAAGATCTTCACCCCGGTTGGCACCGCGATCAGCATGGTGGTAAGCGAGAAGAACGTATCGGCGATCGGCCCCATCGCAGTGGAGAACATGTGGTGGCTCCACACGCCGAAGCCGAGGAACGCGATGAAGACTCCGGAAAACACCATCGCCGCATAGCCGAAGAGCGGCTTACGCGAAAAGACCGGCAACACTTCGGAGACGATACCGAAGGCCGGAAGGATCAGGATGTACACCTCGGGATGCCCGAAGATCCAGAACAGGTGCTGCCAGAGCAGCGGATCACCACCACCTGAAGGAACGAAGAAATGGGTGCCGAAGAAGCGGTCGAACATCAGCAGGATCAGCGCGACCGTAATCACCGGAAATGCCAGCAGCAGCAGCACCTGGGTAATGAAGCTCATCCATACGAACATCGGCATGCGCATGAGCTTCATGCCGGGTGCACGCAGGTTGATGATGGTCACGAAGAAATTGACCGCGGCCGCAAGTGACGCGATGCCGAGCACCTGGAGGCCCAACATCCAGAAGTCCACGTTCATGCCCGGGGAGTACTGCCGTGAGGTCAGGTTGGCATAGCCAAACCAGCCCTGGTCCGGAGCCGCGCCAAAGAACCAGCTCGCATTGAGATACAAGCCGCCCAGTAGAAAGACCCAGTAGCTGAATGCGTTAAGCCGGGGAAACGCTACGTCGCGGGCGCCGATCTGCAGCGGGATGAGGTAATTGAAGAACATGGCGGAGAGCGGCATGATCGCGAGAAAGATCATGGTCGTGCCATGCATGGTGAACAGCTCGTTGTACGCTTGCGGCGAAAGGAAGGTGTTCTCCGCGCTTCCCAGCTGGATCCGGAGCAGCAGGGCTTCGACACCACCGAGCAGGAAGAAGAAAAAGGCGGTGGCACCGTAGAGGATGCCGATGCGCTTGTGGTCCACCGTGGTGATCCAGCTCCAGAGCCCGGTCTTCTCGCCGTGGCCTGCCGCCGTCTGCACCTGATGCTGATCAAGAACCCTGGTTGCCATACAAGCCTTGTGTCGGTGTTGTCGGAATGCGCTGCCGGTGCTGGCCTACTTGTGAGCCCTGAGGAAGGCAACCAGCGCCTGCGCGTCGGCCTCGTTGATGCCCATGTTTGGCATCAGCACGCCTTTCTTGATTCCCTGCGGATCCCGGATCCAGCGGGCGAGGTTCGCGTCGGTGTTCTTGAGAGTGCCGGCGGCGATGTAGGAACGTGCGCCGATATTAGCCAGGTTGGGGCCGACCATGCCTTTGGGAGCGTTGACCGCCTGGAGTGAGTGGCAGGCGATGCAGCCCTTGCTGGTGAAAAGCTTCTCGCCGGCGGCATACTGCGCGCTCTGCCTGCCGCCCTGCTGCCCGGGCTGCTGGAGTGACGCTCCTTCGCTGGCGGTACGCACTACGGCTTCAGACCGGCTGCCGGCCGTTCCCTGGGCCTGACCGGCTGCAGGCTTCGGACCAAGGGTACGCATGTGCGCCACCCAGGCATCGAACTCAGCCGGGTTCTGGGCCTTGATACGGTACGCCATGCGCCCGTGCTGAATTCCGCAAAACTCCGCACACTGGGCTGGATAGTCGCCCGCGGTCTCGGCCTTGAACCACATCCGGCTCTCCCGGTTCGCGAAGACGTCCCGTTTGGCCGCGAACTGCGGGACCCAGAAGCTGTGGATGACGTCCGCACTGCCCATCCGCAGTGAAACCGTGCGGCCGACCGGAACGTGGATCTCATTTGCCGTGGTCAAGTTGTATTCGGGGTACCGGAACTCCCACCACCACTGATGACCGACGACTTCGATGGTCAGTGCATCTCCACCCGGTGTAGCGTTCGTCTGGAAAATCGCGCGGACTGTCGGAACTGCGATGGCGGCGAGAATCAGCGCGGGAATGACGGTCCAGATGATCTCGACCGTTGTGTTTCCATGCGTCTGGTGGGGTTCGGGATCACCGGGTTTGCCGCGGAACCGGAAGATGGCGTAGATCAGCACTCCCTCGACCAGCACGAACACCAGGAGCGCCCACTTCACCGTGGTATCCAGGAGGTCATCGGCGATTCGGGCGAAATCGCCGCGAGGCAGCAGGGTTGTCTGAGGATAGTGTTCGGGATTACAGCCAACCAGGACAAGCAGGAGCAGGGCGAGCGCGGTGACCAAGCGGGCGGGGCGCCAGGCAGCGGTCCTAGGCATTACGCGTTCATCCTGTTCGTAAGAAGCCACTGAAAGCCGAGGGAAAACGTGAGCCAGCAGCACTTTACCCTTGGC
>DASPKB010000026.1:0-2989 GCA_035628315.1 Gemmatimonadales bacterium
GTCCCTACGGTCAATTTGGCGAGATCGCGCCAATCCTTGCATCACAATTGGAGTTGCAGCGGAGGCCTGCCTTCGCCAAAATTCGTCGCTCTCCTGGTCACGACCAACGCCGGAGATTGCATGCATCGCTCAGACGTCGCCGAGTCGCCGCGCGGGCCCACCATGTTCCCGGCATAGCAATGCCGACTGTTCTCCTGGTTGACGATGAAAGGTCGGTCCGGACCGCTCTCCGCAAGGTTCTGGAGCAGGGCGGGCTCACCGTCCGGGAAGCCGATTCCGGACGTGTGGCCCTGGACGCCGTCGCCGACGATCCCAGCATCGACGCTGTGGTCAGTGATTTTCTGATGCCGGAGCTGGACGGCATCGACTTCTACGATGCCCTGGTCACCCGCTCACCGCATCTTCGCGACCGGGTCGTGTTTCTTACCGGTGCCGCCCGGGATCCCACAGTGCACCGGCCCCTGGAAGAACGGGGACTGCCCCTCATTTCCAAACTGGACGATCTCACCATCGTGCTGGATGCGGTGAGGCTGGTACTTCTGCGAGCCGAGTAAGCGACATTTTTGTCGGATTCTCCCGCCGGTTCCACAATCTCGTCGACCTTTCCGCTCATTTCACGCGCATGGACCGCTGCTGGTACGTCCTGAGCCGTACTTGTGTGGTGGCATGGCCGTTGCCTGAACGATTCCACGTCTTTGCCAGCGATGCTGTGGCGAATTGTTCATCTAGGGATGAGGAGTCGTGTCATGCAGTCCCGATCCATCATTGCGTACGACCTTCCGATTGTGCTCAGCCTCGTCCCGGTTGGACGCTGAACCATGCGACTACTGGACAACGAACTTCCGGCCAAGCGGTACCTGCTGGCGAGCGATTTCGATCAGACCCTGAGCTTTAATGACTCCGGCATTCTCCTGAGCGAGATGCTGGGCATCCAGGGATTCAGCGAGCGCTGCGCCGGCCTCTCATCCATGCACCTGGTGAACCAGGGAGCGGAGCTGTCGTACCTCCTGCTGCATGACCCGGAGTTCCGCCGGGTGAGAAGAGAGGACCTGGAGGAGGTAGGCCGGCGGATTCGTCTCAAGCAGAACATCCCGGTGCTGGCCCGGCTACTCGAGTCATTACAAGGCTACCACTTTACGTTCTGCGTCATCTCGGCGGCCCCGGAGGAGGTCATTCGCTCGGCGTTGGCCGGCATGGTACCCCCAGAGCGCATTCACGGGACGCGATTCAGGTATGACCCGACCACCGGAGAGATTCAGTCCATCGTTCGGGTGCCGGCTGGATACGGCAAGGTAGCGGTGCTCGAAGGTTTGCGGGCCGAGCTGGGCATCGGGGGAGACCGGGTGGTCTACGTCGGAGACGGGGGGTCCGACGTCCATGTCATGCTGCACGTAAACCGCCTGGACGGCCTGACCGTGGCTGTCTCGGAGAACCGGTTTTTAACCCCGATCGCCCGGCGAACGGTCTTGAGTGACGACGTGCTGAGTGTCCTGGTGCCGGTGCTGGAAGACATCGTGGGCCTCGACGCCACCGGCATCCGCGGCTTCTTCGGGTCGCATGGCTTCGTGCTCCAGGAGTGGGACAAGGCCAGAACCGACTCGCTCATCATCCGAGGAGTACCCGGGCTCTCGCCGGCGGTTGCATGATTGACGCAATCGGATGGGTCGCGACCGCAATCTTTCTGGCGTCATATTCCTGCACCGATGCAGGAAGGCTTCGACTGATGCAGGCCGGGGCGGCGCTGGTCTGGGTAGGGTACGGCACCATGCTTCAGGCCGTCCCCATCATAGTTGCCAACCTGCTGGTAGCCGGCGTGGCCCTCTACTCTGCGGTGAAAGCTCTCCGGCAGTCGAGAGGATCCGGGCTGCCGGCTGTAGCCGTCACGTCCGGAGCCGCTGGGGATCTATCCCGTACTTCTTGACCTTATAGCTGACAACGCGTTCAGTAGTGCTCAATAGCCGGGCTGCCTGAGAACGGTTGCCCCGGCAGGTCTTGAGCGCATCCTCGATCAGACCCCGCTCGAATAGCTCGACGGCAGCAGCCAGCGACGTGCTCACGACCGTCCCGGTTGCTTCCGCGCTTTGCAGCGTCGGTGGCAGGTGATGGCCGTGAATTACCTCTCCATCTGCCAGCAACACCGCTCGCTCGATCGTGTTCTCCAGCTCGCGCACGTTTCCCGGCCAGTGATATCGTGAGAGCAGGTCGATGGCGGGCGTCGATATACGCTTGATGCTCTTACCGTGCTCGGTGGCATACTTCTCCACGAAGTGGTCCGCCAGCGGTAAGACATCCGCGCGGCGGGCCCGGAGGGGTGGGATGAAAATCGGGAAGACATTGAGGCGGTAGTAGAGGTCCTCCCGGAACCCACCATCCGCCAGGCCTCGTTCCAGGTCACGGTTGGTGGCGGCGATGACCCGGACGTCCACCCGGACCGGCTCCGTACCACCCACCCTCTCGAACTCCCGCTCCTGAAGGACCCGGAGCAGCTTGACCTGAATGGCCGGGCTCAGCTCGCCAATCTCGTCCAGAAAGATGGTGCCTCCGCTGGCCAGCTCGAAGCGACCCTTCTTGCGGCTGAGCGCTCCGGTAAAGGCACCACGTTCGTGGCCGAAGAGCTCGGATTCTGCCAGCGTCTCAGGGAGGGCCGCGCAGTTGACCTTGATGAACGGCTTCTCCGCCCGCAACGAGTTGTAGTGTATCTCCTGGGCGATCAGCTCCTTTCCGGTCCCGGACTCACCCCGGATCAGGACAGTAGTGTTGGCGGCGGCTACCCGCTCCATCTCCTCGTAGAGCTGCCGCATAGGACCGCTGGCGCCGATCAGATTGCTGAAATGGCGCTGCTGGAGCTCCTGGCGGAGCTGCCGGTTTTCGCTGACCAGCCTCTGCCGCTCCGATTCCAGGAGCCGGTGGATCCGCACTGTCTGCGACACCATCGAGGCCACAACGCTGAGAAACTCGAGGAGCTTCGCGAACTCGCGCTCGGCCCGAT
>DASPKB010000027.1:0-4788 GCA_035628315.1 Gemmatimonadales bacterium
CGGGATACTGGGGGGATACATGCCGCGGCGCTGGTGGACAGTGCCTCAGCTTCCCTGCTTGCCCACGCGGAGGATATCGGCCGTCACAATGCGGTCGACAAGTCACTTGGTGGCGCCCTCCTTTCCGGTCATCCAGTCGAAGGACTGGGCCTGCTGGTAACCGGCAGGATCTCTGCGGAGCTGGCTTTTAAGGCTGCGCGTGCAGGACTGGCGTATGTCGCGACACCCTCGGTTCCGTCTACCCTCGCCGTCGAAATCGCGCGGCGCAGCGGAATGGTGCTCGTCGGGCGGGCCGTAAGCGGCCACCCGCAGTTGCATGGCGCGGTCTGAGGCATGCCGCCCGACGGGTCTCGCGTCGCCGAGCTGGTCCGCGGAGCACGCCGAATCGCGGTGGTGGGGCTCAGCCGAAAGCCGCAACGGCCCAGCCATGCCGTTGCCGCATATCTGCAGCGCGCCGGCTACACCATCATTCCGGTGCACCCGGTAGCAGGGACGACTCTGGGCGAGAGAGTGTATCCCGATCTGCGAACGGCTGCGGCGGCTGCCGGCCCGATCGACATCGTCAATATTTTCCGGCGCTCGGAGCACATTCCGGCGCTGCTGAATCAGCTGCTGGAGGTTCGGCCCAAGCTGGTGTGGATGCAGCAGGGGATCCGGCATGACGACGTGGCGCGGCAGCTCGAGGCGGCGGGGATCGAGGTTGTAATGGACCGCTGTCTTGCGGTGGACCACCAATTCATGAGGGTTTGATGCGGGTTCGAGAGTTTGCCTGGGTCGTCCTGTTGATCGCCCCACATGCCGTTCCATCGACCGGGTGGACTCAGGCTACCAAAGATCAGGCCCGGTTGGTCTTCACCGTTTCCGGCGGCTTTGTCGGCGGACGGGATCTGTGGGCGATTGATGCCCAGCCAATCCAGTTCACCGATCCCATCGACACGGTAGCCCTTGGCCGGCGGATTCGTTCCACTCTCGGCATAGCCTTCGCCGGAGCCTACTTCCCGGGTGATAACCTCGGATTCGGTCTCGAGGGCTTTCTGGTAGGCCTGGGCTTCGAGGACCGCTGCAGGGTCACATTCTCGTCCGGCTCGACCGACCTGATCGAGTCGTGTCAATCCATTCAGGGCGCCACCAAGTCGGCAACCGCAGTCGCTGTAACTGTTGGGCCGATCTTTCGGGTGAACAGCCGCAGCCTCATTTCTCCCTACGCCAGGGCCAACGTAGGCCTGGTATTCAGCAACCAGAGCTCGCTGAGAACCACGGGGCGCTATCTCACGCCGGACGGGTTTTCCACTCTGATCGTCTACGATGACGATCACGAGACCAGGGTCGAGCCTGCCCTCGCTTTTGGTTTCGGGTTTACCGCCGCCGTGGCCCGGGGCTACCAGCTCCGGTGGGAAGTGCGGGACAATATCGTGGGAGTACAGGAGGTCACCTCGGCACCCCCGCAGGCCCGGGTAGTTCCTCCTCACGATGTGACGTATAAGCACCTTCTCAGCGTGACCATCGGGTTCGACGTAGTGCTGGAGCGGAGGAGGGGAAGAAGGTATTGAAGCGGGGAGGCGTGCGCGGTGCGATCCTCGCTGGTGGTGGAGCAACCCGGTTCGGAGGGAAGCCGAAGGGACTGGAATTGGTCGGAAGCCAGCGGATACTCGACCGCCTGGTACAGGCGATGAGCTCTGCCCTCGGAGAGCTCCCGCTGCTGGTGGCCAATGCCCCCGACGCTCCCGACTGGCGGCCTGATGTTCGTACCGTGCCGGACCTCCGGCCGGGCCTTGGGGCTCTCGGTGGCATCTACACGGCCGTAATCGAAGCCCCCGCTCCGGTGGTCTGCGTTGCGTGGGACATGCCGTTCGTCTCCGCCTCGCTGATCCGATTATTCGCGGAAGGGCTGGACCGGAACGATGCAGTGCTCCCCCAGAGTACCGGCCGCCGTGGAGTGGAGCCGCTGTGTGCGGGGTACGGGCCGGCGTGCGGAGCCGCAATCGCCGAGAGCCTGGCCGCAGGCGATCTCCGCGCCATCGGCTTTCACGATCGCATCAAGGTTGGTATCCTGCCGCTGGAGCAGGTGCGGAACCTGGCAGATCCCGAGCTCCTCTTCTATAACGTGAACACCGCGGACGACCTCGCACGAGCGGACCAGCTGTGGCGCCAACTCGCATCATCTCGGTAATCGGCCGGAAGAATGCGGGAAAAACCACGTTGGCCGTGGCGCTGGCGAGCGAGCTGGTGCGCCGCGGCCGCCGGGTAATGACCATCAAGCACGGCCACCACCCGGCCAACGCCGACCGCGAGGGCAGCGATACCTGGCGGCACTTCCACGAGGGTCACGCCGAGCGGGTGTTGATCGCCTCTCCCAAGCTGCGGGTCCTCTTCGAGCGCGCTCCCGACGACTACGATCCTGTCGCCCTGACCCGGCGCTATATGCAGGGCGCAGACATCGTGCTCACCGAAGGGTACAAGAGCGCAGCCCTCCCGAAAATCGAGGTATACCGCCGGGCCACTGGCGCCCCTCCTTTATACGATCCGTCAGCTGCCAATGCAGGGGAATGGGTTGCAGTCGTTACCGATGACAGCGAGTTCACCGCAGACTGCACCGTTCTTCGCTTCCATGACACCATCTGGCTTCAGCTGCTGGCGAGTCTGGCCTGGGATCGAGCGCTGGTCCTGGACCCGTGACCGCACCCCTCAGCGCCGCTGAGGCTGCTCGACGAATTCTTCAGGATGTTCACCGGCAGCCGGCACTGCGGATACCACTGGATGATGCGCTGGGCAGCGTGCTGGCTGAAGCCGTCGTCAGCCCGCTCGACATTCCTGCCTGGACCAACTCGGCAATGGATGGCTACGCCGCCAGAGGCGAGGACGTCCGTGGCGCATCCAGCAGCCAGCCTGTCCGGCTGCGGGTTGTAGAGCACCTCCCAGCCGGCCGATTTCCCGCCCGAACTATTGGCCCGGGCGAATGCGCCCGGATATTCACCGGCGCCCCACTTCCCGCCGGCTCCGACAGTGTCATCCGCCAGGAGGACACCGACGGAGGCTCCGACACCGTGACGATCACAAACGATCGCGATATGGGCGGGAACATCCGCCGGGCGGGAGAGGACATTACCCGCGGAAGCGAGGTACTCCCGGTCGGGACTGAATTGGGAGCCGCACACCTCGGCGTGCTCGCCTCCATGGCGGTGGCGCATCCGCTGGTCTATCGCAGGCCTCGGGTGGCCATCCTGGGAAGCGGCGATGAGATCGTCGATATAGACCAGCCCGAAGCGATCCTCAGCGGCCGTAAGATCGCGAGCAGCAACACGCATACCCTCGTGGCCCTGGTCCGCCAGGCCGGAGGCAGGCCGGTCAATCTCGGCATTGCGGCTGACACTCCGGACGATCTACGGACGCATCTCACGCGGGCGCTGGACTGTGACCTGCTGGTAACCACGGCGGGAATCAGCGTCGGGGAGCACGATTACGTGAAGGCGGTACTCGAGGAGCTCGGTGCCGAGCTGCGATTCTGGAAGCTACGAATGCGCCCGGGAGCGCCCGTTGGGTTCGGCGTGCTCGAGGGGAAACCCTGGATCGGCCTGCCCGGAAATCCGGTCAGCACCATGGTCACTTTCGAGCTGTTTGTTCGGCCGGCCATTCGCAAGCTGATGGGGCACAAGCTGCTGTTCCGCCGACTGGTTTCGGCTCGTGCCGGGGAAACCATCAAGGTCAAGCCGAGACTGCAGCATTTTCTGCGGGGAGTGCTCAGCAACGCGCCGGAGCGCCCTGAGGCCCGCCTCACCGGCCCCCAAGGCTCCGGCATACTTACCTCGATGATCAAGGCCAACGCCCTGCTCGTCATCCCCGAGGGCCAGTTCGATACTCCGGCAGGTGCTGAAGTGCAGGCCATCCGGTTGGACGACCCGGCGCACCAGGAGGAGCCCGGCTTCTAGAAGCCGAGCGTTACCCTCCCGTAATAGAACGCTCCGTTGAATCCCCAGGGAGAAATCTGGTTGTAAGGGAAGATGCCGAAGTTGTTGTTCCCCGCTGTAGTGGCGTTTCCCTGGTTGTTCACGTCCGGGTACACATCGAACACGTTGTCTACCCCTGCCGTAATCGTCAGGCGCCCGGCGAAGGTGTACGAGGCATTCACATCGGCGATCCACTTGGCACCGAACGTCTGATCGAGGGATCCGTCCGTCGGCGTGCCGAAGCTGGTGACCTCGCCAAATCGCTGGGCCCGGAGCGTCAAGCCGAGGTCCTGATAGCTGAAAACGCTCCCCAGATACAGGTTGCTCTTCGGCTGGCCCACCTCGATCCGGGCCCGCTCCACCCGGTCAAACAGCGTCTCCTGGAATGCGCTCAATGCAGCCGGCGTCGGCGATACCCGGAGGACGCGATTGACATTGTAGTTGAAGCCGCCCGTGAGGCGCAGCGTGCTGGTGGTGCCAAGCGCCACCCCGTAGTTGGCAACGATATCGAGGCCCAGGGTTCGCGTGTCGATGGCGTTGGTGAAGAACCGACCGCCCGCCACACCGGTAAAACCCTGACTCTCCAGGAAGGTTCGAATTGCAGTTCCGGTGAAATTGCCGGACAGCACAATCCGATCGTCGATCAGAACCTGGTAATAGTCCGCTGTCAGCGAGAGATTCTTCACCGGGTTCAAAGCCAACCCGAAGCTGTAGCTGGTGGACTGCTCCGGGGTGAGCTCCCGGGCGCCGAGCGCCTGGGCCACCGGACTGGTGACCGGGAAGGTCCGATTCTCAAACGGCACCCCATTGATGAAGTTGGTCGAGGTGGCCGAAAAGAAGGACT
>DASPKB010000028.1:0-2535 GCA_035628315.1 Gemmatimonadales bacterium
GCAAGGTCGGCCGATACAACTGCTCGAGCGTCCATGGGCGCCTCTTCGCCCGGCGTCGGCGGCGCCTCTGCGCGGCCAGCCGGAGCCCGCGGCCGGCGAGGGCAGGCTCAGGGGCCGGGGTCGCAGTACATAGTTTTCGTGAAGCGAGACGGGAAGCCGTCGCCGGTCTGGATCCGAACCGGCCTCACCGACATGGATTACAGTGAAGTGCTCCAGGGACTCACCGCGAACGATTCGGTGCTGGTGCTGCCGAGTGCGAGTCTGGTTCAGTCGCAGCAGGAAATGCGGGAGCGCTTTAATCGGGTGACCGGCGGCGGGGCGGTGCCCGGGATGCAGCAACAGACTCAGCAACAGCCATCGGGCGGAGCCCGGCCTCAGTAATGCTCCTCGGCGAAACCGTTGCCGTCGCCCTTCAATCGATCCGGGCCAACATGCTCCGGTCGATTCTTACAATGCTGGGAATCATCATCGGAGTCGGAGCGGTCATCACGATGGTGGCTCTTGGAAGCGGCGCCCAGAAGGCAGTGCAGGATCGCATCGCCGCGCTCGGCGCCAACGTATTTACGGTTTTTGCCGGGCAGGCGCGGCAGGGCGGCATCCGGACCACCGACCGCACCATTCTGAGCACCGACGATTACGAGGCGTTGAGGCGCGACGCGCGCCTGCTCAAGGCCGTGGTGCCGGAGATGCAGCAGCCGCTGCAGGTGAAGTACGGAAACCAGAACAGCAACGTGAACGTGGTCGGAACTACTTCGGAGTACACCCAGGTCAGGAACTACACCATCCCTTATGGCCGGATGTTCACTCCGGGCGAGGACGAGGCCCGCCAGCGCTACGCGGTCCTGGGTGCGGCAGTTCCCCGGATGCTGAACGGGAACCCCCTGGGCATGATCAACCAAACCATCCTCATTCGCGGCATACCTTTCGAGATCATCGGCGTCCTGGGCGAGAAGGGGTCGGCCGGTGGTTTCGGCAATCCGGACGAACAGATCCTGATCCCGCTGCAGACCGCGCGCTACCGGGTATTCGGGAGCAACCGGGTGCGGTCGTTCTCGATTCAGGTGGCGGACGGTGTTCCGATCGAGCAAGGCATGGTGGACCTCGAGCGAGTGCTCCGCCGGGAGCACCGGATCCGGCCCGGCGCCGAGAACGACTTCACCATTCGAAACCAGCAGGACGTGCTCGCGACCCAGCAGCAGGCCACTCAGGTTTTCACCAGCCTGCTGGCCAGCATCGCCGCCGTGAGTCTTCTGGTCGGAGGCATCGGCATCATGAACATCATGCTGGTGTCAGTCACTGAGCGCACCCGGGAGATCGGGGTCCGCAAGGCGCTGGGCGCCACCCGGCTCAACATCCTGATGCAGTTCCTGATCGAGGCGCTGACTTTGTGTCTGCTGGGTGGAGTCCTGGGGATACTGCTCGGCGTGGGCACCGCGATCCTGCTGTCAAAGGTGATGCAGTGGAACACTCTCATCTCGCCGGTCGCGATTGCCATATCGTTCGGCTTCAGCGCCGCCGTGGGACTCTTCTTCGGACTCTGGCCGGCACGGCGCGCCGCCCGGCTGGACCCGATCACGGCTCTGCGTTACGAGTAAACGACTATACCTGATCTTCGGGATCGAGCGTCACCTGGGCTTCACCGTTGAGATCGTAGTTCACGGCGACTCGCCAGGGGCGGCAGCAGACCTGGCAATCCTCGGTGTAGTCTTGCCGGCTGCCGCTTCCGGGATCCAGAGTGATTTCATTGACCTCACCGCAGTACGGACAACGAACCTCAGCTAGGGTATCGGCGGTGCCGTCACCCAACGGAAACTCCTCGTCCAGGTCATCGTCTCGCATAACCACTGAAAAGCACTCCCCTACACAGATGTTCCCATGAAGCAGGGGGCCCGGGCCGGCGCAGTTCCGATTGGGCTCACGCTCCTGCTGATCGCGGCCCGAGCTGCAGCAGTACCGGCCTTGAGCGACCCGGTCAACGGAACGCCCGGTCCGCTCTCGCTCGGCGCGCCGACGCTCTACCTGTTCTTCGCTCCTCTGTTCACCCTTTGGGACGGAATTTCCCTGCTAAGCATGACCCGTCTCAAGGGGTTTCTCCTGGGCCTCGCCATTCTGTACTTCGTCTGGCGGATGATCCACTGGGTTTCCAGGGTCTCCAAGGCGAGGGCAGGTGCCGGCCGACGCCGCTGGGGCAGGGGTTTGCTCCGTGAGCTCGGCGTCCTTGCAGTCACGCTCGTGCTGCTGCTCTCGTTCCTGCTCACCGGAGCGCTCTGGCACCGGCCCATGCTGTCACTGAGAGGGGCGCCTCCGAATGAGCGGGTCGTTGATTTCCACAGCCACACCAACGCATCGCACGACGTAGAAGGGACCTTCATGGACGGTTTCGACACCGAAGCGAACCTCAAATGGCACCGGCGGGCGGGGTTCGATGCGGCCTTCATTACCGATCACAACGTGGTGGGTCGCCGGTCGGCGGCCGCCAGTCGCCGGCGGGATGGAGGTATCGTACCCTGCCCCGGTATCGAAGTCAGCGCCTGG
>DASPKB010000029.1:0-12414 GCA_035628315.1 Gemmatimonadales bacterium
TTTGTATACAATATGTCTTCTGATGAGCAGATGATCTTCCGGCGTAAGTCCGATACTTACCTGGTCCGAGTGAGTCTGGCGCCGGTCCCTACCCTACCCGGCCCCAGGGCTCGCGGCGCCAACGGCCTGCTCAGGAGATTATGTGCTCAGATCCCTCGCTGCCATAGCCATGGCACTGACCCTGTGCGGGACCACGTCAGGGTCAGCCCAGACCGAGACCGTCCTCAAGGAATACTTCGAAGGTAGGACGGTTTCACCTAAAATGGCCATGCCCGGCACCGAGGAAGGCGTGGACGTTTACCCGGGAAGCCCTCGTCCGCTGGATTACTCCCGTTACGCCGACCGACTCAAGGATTACGGCACCGCGATCCGACCCGGCGAGCCGGTCATCGTGACGAAGGTTCGGCTGAAGTCAAAGCATATCGAGTTTCAGCTCGGCGGGGGCGGGTACGGCACCTTTGGTGACGAAACCTCCTCAAATGTTTCGGTCCCGCCAGCCCCGGTGACCAAACGGGAAAAAAATCTGGAAGCCGAGCTCAAGCGGGAAACGGATCCTGGACGCAAACGGGCCCTGAAGGAAGAGTTGGACGAGCTGAAGAGTGCCCGCGAGCGAGAGGACGCCCGAAATCGCTCGGCCTTGGCCGAAGCTCAGGAACACCGCAAGGAGAACATCCGGCAGCGGCGACGGGAGGGAGGCTCGCGCTTCAATCTTCGCTATGCAGACCGAGTGCCGCGAGAGGCGTTGACTCCGGAAGCAGTGATGACGGCGCTGCGCCAGTACGTGGACTTCGGTGAGCTGGCTGGTGGGCAAACGGCTTCCGCGAGCAATGCCCGGCCTGCGGGCGGCCTCCGCAAGGGCATGCTGCTCGAGGAAGTAGATGCCACGCTGGGAAACCCGGTGTCGAATACCGAGCGCAGGGAAGGTCGCTTCAGGGTAAATCAGAGGAGCTATTCCTCATCGATGGGGCAGGTGAGCGCGGAATTCGTGGAAGGGGTATTGATCCGGTACACGGTTACCTCGGAATAAGCAGCTTCCGCTTGGTCCGGATGTCACTGGGTCAGCGCTGGATCAATCGCGCAAGCTGACCGGAATGCGGAGGCTTCCGAAGTCGCGTCCCGAGTCTCGGGCATAGCGCAGATCGATTACATGCACCAAGTAGGAATTCTGACCAGTCTGCTGCACTTGGAATACAGGATATCGCGCCCAGCTCAGAAACCGCCGCATGACCTGGGTAGACTCTGCTGCCGCCAGCGCAGGGTGACTCGGACGGCCGCGCGGAAAGCTGCGCACTGAGGTCCAATCAACCCTCGGCTCCGCCAGCCAGCGAAACGTCCCTACCCGGTATACCGAATCCTGTTGCAGAACAAAGCTGCGAGTGAAAGGCGTGATCGGGAGCGGGCCCGCCATGATTCGTGCACTCCGAACCCCCAACTTCTCTTCACTCTCCTGGCTGACGATGCTCCGGGCAACTCCACCGGAGACCCACATACCCCCCATGTACAGCACTGTAAGGAAGAGCAGAGTCCGCGCCCCTAGCTGCTGCTCCGCGGTGCTCTTACGGCCTTGCCACCAGCTCCACGCTATACCGCTACTCAGGAGCAGCCAGACCCACGGGTCTACTATGAACAGCGCGTCCCCGTAAAACCAGCGACCGGAGAACGGCATCAGCCAGCGCACGCCATAAGTGTTGAGCGTGTCCAGGATCGGATGGCTCAGGATGCCGATGAACGAGAGAAGCAGCAATCGCCGGGGCATTGCAGCCGCTCGTTTCGTATTGCGCCGAGCTCGGCCACGCCATCGCTCGACCAGGAGCAGCACTCCGGTGAGCAGGAACGGCAGCACGGCCAATGCCAGAACCCCGTGGGTCCACCCCCTCCGCCAGGCCAGGTCGGCTGCCGGACCTGCGAAGTAGGCAAGCCCATCCACGTCCGGAAGGTTGGCTCCGACAATCAATGCTGTACCGCCCAGTGCGGTGCCGCGTGCCAGACCAGCCCGTGCCAGTGCGGCACCGAACAAGGTGTGGCAGACCGGGTCTATTCCAGCCTCGCGTCGAGCTCGAGTTGAACATTTCCCTGGAGCGCGTTGGAAACCGGGCACCCTTTCTTGGCGGCCTCTGCGGCCTGGGCAAACTTCGCCTGGTCCACCCCCGGAACCTTTCCGCGGACTTCCAGGCGCATTCGGGTGATCTTGAAGCCATCACCCACCTTCTCGACCGTGCAGGCGGCATTGGTGCTGATTCGAGTGGCAGGGGTGCCGTTCTTCTCGAGGCCGGCTGAGAGCGCCATGCTGAGGCAAGCGGCATGGGCGGCCGCGATGAGCTCCTCCGGGTTGGTTCCTCTTGCGCTCTCGAACCGGGTCGCGAAGGAGTAGTCTCCTTCAAAAGCGCCCGATCCTGCCTTGAAGTGGCCGCGCCCGCTTCGAAGTACCCCCTCCCAGACTGCATTTGCACTGCTGGTTGGCATGATCTCTCCCTGTGAGCCAAAAGACGCTAGGTAATCGGCTTCCCGTCACTGTCAATCAATCGAATCTCGCCGAGCTTCAGCTCGCGTATGCCCGGTTCGATCTTCGAGCGATCGCCAACAATAACCCAGATCAGCCGGTCGGGGTGGACCACCTCGTTGGCGACCGAGGTGAGGCTCTGCACTGTCTGCGCACGAACCTTCTCGGCAAAGGTGTCATAGTAGCGATCGTCCAGCCGGTAGGTCACGATGTCGATGATGGCACCGGAGAGTGCTGCCATGGTTTCCCACGAGCCCGGAAGCGTCAGAGTGAGCGAGGCCTGGGCGCGGGACAACTCGGCGGGTTCTATGGGGCGGGCCTTGACGATCCCCCGCAGCTCCTTGTCCAGCTCGAGTACGGCTTCCTTGGTCTTGTCCGTCTGCACCGGGGCGTAGGCGACAAAGGGCCGTTGCCCCCGGGCATCGCGGAAGAACGTGTACGCCCCGTATGCCCAGTGTTTGTCTTCCCGCAGGTTCATGTTTACCCGGGAGCTGAAGTCGCTTCCCAGAACACCGTTCATCGTCTGGATAGCCACTTCCTTTGGGTTTGCCTTTGGAGGGGCGACGTGTCCGGCGATGATCACCGACTGAAGGGATCCAGGCCGGTCCATGAGGTACACTGTCGGCCTGGCTTGCAGCTGAACCGTTGCGATCGACTTGGTCGGCACTGAGCCTGGTTGCCAGCCGGCGAAGAGCCGCTCCAGCCGGGGCCTGATCTCGGCCATGGTGGAGGCTCCAACCACAACCAGGGTGGCGTGATTGGGTTTGAACCACGAGCCATGGAACCGTATCAGATCCTCTCGGGTAATCCGGGAGATCGACTCCTCGGTTCCCGAACCGGTCCAGGGGTTGGAGTAGGCGTGGCCGGGCCCGTACAGAAGGCCGGGGAAGACCCGTAGTGCCAGCCCGACCGGATCGGCTTTCTCCTGCTGGATTTGCGCCAGCCGCTGCTTCTTCAGCCGCTCGAAATCCGGCTTCGGAAACGAAGGATTGAGGATTACATCAGCGTAGATGGCCAGCGATGAGTCGAGGTTTTCCTTGAGCGCCTCCAGCGATACGCTGGACACGTCGAGCCGTGAGCCCGTGGTCAGATTGGCTCCTGCCTGCGCAAGCCGGTCGCTGATCTGCAAGGCGTTGAATCGGGTGGTACCCTCGTCCAACATGGCGAGCGCCAGGCTTGCCGTCCCGGGGATGCCGGATTGGTCAGCAGCGAAGCCGGCATCCAGAAGCAGATCGAACCGCACCTGCGGAATGGAGGGCCGCCGCGCGAGGACCACCTTGAGCCCATTGGACAGGGTGGCGCGCTCCAGCTCAGGGAACTTCGAGTTCGGAGGAGTGCCGGTGGTGGGAAGCCGCGAACGGTCCGCGCCGGCTGAGGCTGCCTGGAATTCAGGATAGGGGTGCACCTCCAGGCTGTAGACCCCGTCGCTCAGCCACTGCCTGGCCGCTCCGGCAAGCTGGGCCGGAGTTGCCTGCTGCACCCGGCCCAAACGCACCTTGTAAAAATCCGGGCGCCCGGCAAACACCTCGCCCTGGGCCAGCACATCGGATTTGCCGCCAAAGCCGCCGATGCGTTCAATTCCTCGGATGAAGCCTGCGCGATACTGAGTTTTTACCCGCCGCACCTCGGCCGCGGTGGGGCCTTCCGCCAGTAGTCGCCGCAATTCCTGATCGACTGCCCGCTCAACCCGGGACAGTTCGACGCCGGGGCGTGCTGTTGCCTCGATGACGAACAGTCCCCCGATCTCCCGGAGCTCCACATACGCCGAGACATCGGTAGCACTCTGTTCGTCGTAGACCAGCCGCTTGAACAATCGCGATGACTTGCCCAGTGCCAGAATGTCGCTCACGAGATTGAGGTAATCAGCCTCCGGAGTTCCCCATCCAGGGATGTTCCAGACTTTGTAAATCCGGGCCTGGGGAACCCGATCCTGCATCACACCGCGCTGGCTGCCGGTCCGTTTGGCAATCCAGGCAGCCTGCCGTGCGACCGGAGGTCCCGCGGGTATGTCACCGAAGAATTTTTCTACTTTCTGCTTCGCCGTCGCCGCATCTATGTCCCCCGCCACCACGACAACCGCGTTCGCCGCCCCGTAATAGGTCTGGAACCAGTTCTTCACGTCTTCGAGCTTGGCGGCATCGAGATCTTCCATCGAGCCGATCACGGTCCAGGAGTACGGATGGTTCGCCGGGTACAGCTTGGGAGTGAGGAAGTCCCACACCTTCCCATAGGGTTCGTTCTCGCTCTGGCGCTTCTCGTTCTGAACCACCCCACGCTGCTCGTCCAGCTTGGCCTGGCTGATGGCTCCGGTGAGATGGCCCATCCGGTCGGATTCCATCCAGAGCGCGAGATCGAGGGCATTGGTGGGAACATTCTGGAAGTAGTTCGTCCGGTCCTCGTTGGTGGTACCGTTCATGTCAGTGGCACCAGCCTGCTCCATCGGGCCGAAGAAATCCTTATCGTAGTTCTCGCTCCCGTTGTACATCAGGTGCTCGAACAAGTGGGCAAAGCCGGTGCGCCCTGGCCTCTCGTTTTTGGAGCCCACGTGGTACCAGACGTTGACGGCGACGATTGGCGCCTTGCGGTCTTCGTGGACGATCAGGGTCAGGCCGTTGGGCAGCACGGAGCGTTCGTACGGTATATCGATTCGAGCCGCCGCAGGGTCTTGCCCCGCCAGCGGGCCAACGGTCGGTGGCGAGATCGCCGCCCAAACAAGCAAAGCTCGAGTGAGTAAGGACAACACGGAGGCCTCGGAGCAGATGGATCGGTTGATGGACACCAGGTGGTTGTACAGACGCCGGCCCTGGTGGAAAAGTTGCACCCGAAATCAGGTGAGAGGGGAAGCTGGCCCAGGAGGTGGCTGGTTGAGATTCAGCCAGTAACGAGCTACCGCCTGCAGAACACTACGCAGCGGTTCCGAGCGTACCGGCTTCTGTACACAGCTGTTCGCCCCCAACTGGTAACATTGCGCCAGCTCCCGGGGGTCATCCGCTGAAGTGAGCACAACGACCGGTACCGTGCTGGTACGTGAGTTGGTGCGGATCGCGCGGAGTACATCGAAGCCGTCGAGCTTGGGAAGCTTCAAGGCCAGCAGGATGAGACGCGGCGGAGCCGCACCGGCGCGATGGCGGAAAGCGCCGCGGGCAAAGAGAAAATCCAGAGCTTCCTCGCCGTCCCGCGCAACCTCCACGACACGGCCGGGCTCCAGCTCACGTATGGGCCGCAGCGTGAGCTCCACCTCGAGCGGACTGTCTTCGATGAGGAGAATGTCGGTGACGACGGGTGAAAGCTGGAAAGGAGGGAAGCGGGGAGGCGATCCGGGAGAAAACTGCGCCGTCATTGGAAATCACCCGAGCCGTAGTTGGCACCGTTGGAACCTTCCCGCATACCGGCCTCTCCGCCTCCCAGCGTCAAATAGAACGTCGCTCCCTTATCCGGCTCCGCTTCGGCCCAGACTCTTCCGCCATGCCGATGGACGATCCGCTGCACCACTGCCAATCCCGCCCCGTTACCCTCGAACTCATCCGGCCGGTGCAGCCGCTGAAATACGCCGAACAGCTTACCCGCATATGCCATCTTGAAACCCACACCATTGTCTTCTACTGCCACGCCTGCCTGTCCCTCCGATTCGAGCGGTCGGACCCGGATAACTGCCCGTTCCCTCGGGCGGGTAAACTTGACGGCATTGGACAGCAGGTTGGCCAGCGCCGTTCTCAGCAGAACCGGATCGGCCTGAACGGTGGGAAGCTCTTCTACCTGCCATTCGATGTCGCGGCCGTTTACCGTCGTGCGAAGCTGGCCGACGAGGTCCTCGACCAACGGGGTGAGCGGCACGTCCCGCCGAAGCAGGTCCTGGCGGCCGATCCGGGAGAGGTTGACCAGGTCGTCGACCAGGGTAGTCATCTGGTCGGCAGCGGCGTGGATCCGCTGGGCGTGGTGCCGGGCGGTGGCGTCGAGGGCAGGCCCTGATTCGTCCAGCAGCAATCGGGAAAACCCCAGCAGCTGCCGCAGCGGCGAGCGCAGGTCGTGCGAAATCGAGTACAGCACGGTCTCCAGTTCGGCCGTGGCGGCGCGCAATGCCGCGCCCCGCTCCGCGACTCTGCGCTCCAGCTCGCCGGCCTGCTTCGCCAGCTCATCCCGGAGTCTCGCGTGCTGTATCGCGATTGCGAGCGGAGTGGCCACCTCCAGCGCGATGTCCCGGTGCTCTGCCGTGAACACTGATGGTCGGGAGGCGCCAAGCGTGATTTCTCCGATGGCCTGGCCTTCGGCCAGCAGGGGTACCGACAAGAAGGCGCGCACGCCTTCAGCCGCCAGTTGTCGCTGGGCGGGTGAGGGGTCTTCTACCGCGCCGAGATCTTCGATGTGACGAACCGAGTCGCTGGGGAAAGGTGCGTTGCCTGCCAGATCACTCAGCGGGACGGTGGCAGGCTGGAGATACTCCCCGCCGGCAAATCCGGCGATCACCTGCGCCTGATGCTGCTGGGCATCGAATAGCACGACCGCGCACCGCTGACAGGGGATCATGCGCCGCATCCGGCCCAGAGCTGCCCGCCCGATCTCTTGCAGCGATCGGGCGGAGACGATTGCCTGGTCCATATCGTGGAGCAGCGCCAGCCGGTCGGCGGAGCGGCGGAGCTGCTCCTCGGCCCGCTTCCGTTCGGTGATGTCCGTGACCATGCCGACCGTTCCGACCAGCGCGCCTTCCTTCCCGAGGATGGGGCTGGAGGACACCAGGCCCCACAGCATAGTTCCATCCCGCTTTCGGAAACGCAGATCCTGGCTCTCTCCCGGCCGCAGTCCCCGCCGCCCAAGCGCGTGCCGGGCTCCCGGCTGGGAATCGGGTTCGATGAAGTCATACACCGGTCGGCCCAGGAGGCTGCCGTTGGAGTGCCCCAGCAGGTCTGCCATACGCTGGTTGACATAGGTGATTACTCCACGCTCATCCGCCACCCAGATCCCTTCCTGAGCCACATCGACGAGCTGTTTGAACCGCTGCTCGCTCTCCTGCAGCGCTCTGGTACGCTCCTCGAGCCGCGCCTGCCTGCCCTCGAATGCTGCGGCATGGCTCAACGCCGCGCCCATCAGACCTCCGAGCAGGCGGAGAGCCTTGGCGTCGCGGTCCGAAAACGCACCGGGCTCCAGGGAGACGACCTTGAGCACTCCAGTGATCCGCCGCTCATCCCGAAGCGGCACCACCAACAGGGATCGAACGCCGAGCTCACGATAGGCCTGGTGCCCGACCCGCGGGTCGGTGAAGGTGTCATCGCTCCGCTGGAGCTCACCAGTGCGGATACAGACGCCTGAGAGGCTGTTGCTCAGCTCTAGCCGGGGCGCTTCGGTGCCGATGGAAATAAGCGGGACAAGCTCTTCCCCCTGGATTGCCTCGATGACTGCGCCGCTGGCGCCGGTCAATCCCTTGCTCCGCTCGGCAATGACTCGCATGACGGTCTCGGAATTGAGCCCTGCCGCGGTCACCGCCTGTTCGACCTCGAGGACGGCCTGGAACAGCTCCGTATCCAGCCGCATCTCCTCCTCGGCCACTTTTCTCTCGGTGATATCGAACTCAGTTCCCAGATATCCGATCTGGCGACCGCTTTCGTCCCGCATGGGCTCCCAGATGCTGGAGCACCAGCGGACCTGGCCGGCTCGGGTAACGACCCGGTACTCCTGGTCCCTCAGGGCATGGCCTTGGGACAGCCGCTCCCACTCGGCTACGATCGCCGGCCGGTCGTCTGGATGGATGTACTGGAGAAATTCCTGGTCCCGAAGCTCATCGTCGGGGTAGCCGGTGAGCCTTTCGAAGGCAGGGTTGACGAACTTGAGCCTCCGGTCCATGTCGTAGGCGATAACTCCCTCCCGCATGGTTGCGGTCACCGTTTGCAGCTGGCTCCGGAGCTCGGCCCCGGTGCGCTCGGCGCGCCTCCGGCGACGGCTCTCGCGCCACAGGAGCAGCAGCAGCGCGACCACCAGCACAACGGCGACCACGGTCGTAGCGGGGAAAGCGTCAGGCATCTGCATCAGTGGGACCACAAATTCGAAGATACATCTCGTTTGCAGCATGGTCGAGGACGCCCTCCGCAAGCTCCGTGCTGGCGGCAGGTACCCGGTGTCCCTACTCTTCCCCCGATGGCATTTCTGGATACCAAGCGGGACCGAGCCGCATTCCTGATTTTTGTTCTGGGGCTGGGCCTGGTTTGGACGCTATGGCCATACAGCACCGGGCTGATCGGAGCCCCGGTGCTGTACGTTGTTTTTGCGCCGGTGTACCGATGGCTGGCCAGGCGGATGCGGCCTGGGCTGGCTGCGGGACTAGTGGTGCTGCTCGGGGTCATTCTCGTGCTGGGCCCCGGAGTCTCATTTCTTGGGGTAATAGCGGGTGAGGCCCAGGACATGGCTACAGGGGTCATCGAGAGCCCCCTCCTGAGCCGGCTTCGGGCGCTCCGGATCGGCCCCTACGATGTGGGTGCCCAGATCGAGGCGCTGGGGTCGCGACTGGTTTCGTTCATCGGCGCCAGCGCACTCGGACTGATCGGTACCGCCACCCGGCTCGGTATCCAGCTGACCATCGCGTTCTTCGGGCTCTTCTACTTGCTGCTGGCGCCCGAGATGGCGTGGCGCCAGGTGCAGCCGTTCATCCCATTCTCCCGGCACAATGCCGAGATACTGCGGGAGAGGTTTCGCGACGTCACCGTTTCGACCTTGGTCGGTACCGGCCTGACTGCCACAGTTCAGGGGTTGCTGGTCGGCCTCGCCTTCTGGTTTCTGGGTATTCCCAATTTTCTTTTCTGGGGCGTGGTGACCGTCGTTCTCGCGATTCTTCCCGTGGTCGGTAGCGGTCTGGTGTGGGGTCCCGGAGCCCTGTCTCTGGCGCTCGGCGGGGAATATGGCAGGGCTATCGCATTGGCCCTCTGGGGTGTCATCGTGGTGGGAAACGTTGACAACGTAATCCGTCCTATCGTCTTTCGCCGCTGGGCCAAAATCCATCCCTTTATCACCATCATCGGCGCCTTCGCCGGTATCCAGTACTTTGGGCTGTTAGGCCTCCTCATCGGGCCACTCGCCATTTCGTACTTCTTCGAGTTGATCCGGATGTACCGGGCAGAGTATCTCGATGACGAGGATGCCGCAGAGACCATCGCGCAGGAGTCTGGGGGCCGGCCAGACGTCAGGGAGGCGTAGTTCTTCTGCGCCTCCAGAAGAGAAAAACCGGTACTCCGAGCGCAATCAGGGCCGCCCCTTTCAGCGCATTGGCAGGGTTGGACAGCACGGAACCCACCACCACATACAGGGCCGCCAGGATGAAAATGAGCGGCGTGAGGGGATAGCCCGGCATCCGGAACCTTACGTGACCACTTTCCAGGCCCCGCCGCTCCCGCGAGCGGTATAGAAACACGGTCGCGGCCGTGGTTCCAAAGAAGATCCAGTCTCCGAATACCACGTAATCCAGCAGCTCTCCATAGCCACCCGTGAGGGTCAACAGAACTGCCCACACGGACTGGAGCACGATGGCGGCGGCCGGCGTATGAAATCGGGGGTGAAGCCGGGCCAGTCGAGAGAAAAAGAGCCCGTCGCGAGCCATGGCTCGGTACACTCGTGGCGATACCAGTATGACGAGATTGAGAAATCCGAAGGTTGAGACCGCAATACCCGAGGCAATGATGGTTCTGCCGGTGGTGCCCATCGCCGAGCTCATCACATCGGCTGCGGGTGCATTGCTCTGGGCCAGTCCGGTTGTCCCCAAAGTTTTCACGTAGGCAAGGTTTGCCAGGAGGTACACTGCTACGACCAGAATCACCCCGCCAATCAATGCGCGAGGCAGGTTCCGCGCAGGATCTTTCATTTCCTCCGCAATGAAGTTGGTTTGCTGCCATCCCCCGAAGGCAAATAGGACCGGTACCAGCGCTGCCCCGAGCGCTAGAATGATGTTGCCGGACGGTACGGCGAGGGGTTGGAGAGGGACGGATGTCGAGCCCCCGGCAAGCCCCGCGCCGATGAGTAGCGCCAGGGCGCCGAGTTTCAGGAGGGTGAAAACATTCTGGGTGATCGCGCCGGGTCTTACGCCGAGGTAGTTGATCGCGGAGAGAGTCAGGATCGCGCCTATGGCCGTCGGCACTCTGGCGGCGGGGCCCCAGCCTAGCAATGCGACCGTGTAACCGGCGAAGGTGACAGCCACGGCAGCGATAGCTCCGGTAGCTATGACAAGCAGGAGGGTCCAGCCATAGAGAAACGCCGGAAGTTCTCCGAAGCACTCGCGTAAGTAGACATACCCTCCACCGGCCACCGGCCGCCTCGCCCCCAGCTCGGCAAAAGTCAGGGCGCCGATCAAGGCAATCACCCCACCCAGGATCCACACCCCCATCGTCAGGGTTACCGACCCGACCCGCTGGGCTACGATTGCCGGGTTGAGGAAGATTCCCGAGCCGATGATGCCACCCACCACCATCATCGTTCCCGAGAAAAGTCCCAGCCGCTGCTGATATCTCTCCTCTGGTGATCTTTCACCCGGCGGATTTTTTACGGCCGATGTACCTTGCGGCATGTTCCGGATTGTTTCCGGGGATTGGGCAGTCCTATGAGCCCGCACGGCTCTCGCGACGGCCTGATCATAGCCACTCTGCCAGAGAGCGGCTCGGAAAGAGACAGGAGGAACGCAGGTGGGAATCCATCATGTCACCGCAATAGCCGGCGATCCGCAACGCAATCTCGACTTCTACGCCGGCGTACTCGGACTGCGATTGGTGAAGCTCACGGTCAACTTCGATGATCCCGGTAGCTATCACCTGTACTATGGGGACGAGGTCGGCCGGCCGGGCACGATCCTGACCTTCTTTCCCTGGCCGCACGGAATGAGAGGGCGACAGGGGGCCGGACAGATCACCACGATCGCTCTGGCCATTCCACCCGGCGCCCTGGGCTTCTGGATCGAGCGGCTGATATCGCAGGGTATTACTTACCGGGGGCCCACACGTCGCTTCGACGAACAGGTATTGGCATTCAGCGATCCTGACGGCTTGCCGCTCGAGCTGGTGGCAACGGCCGCAGCGCTTGCTCAGGAACCCTGGTCCGATGGTCCGGTAAGCCCGGAGCAGGCGATCCGGGGTGTTCATGGCGCTACGATCTGGGAAGATGGAGAGGCTGGCACCGGCACGTTTCTCAATCAAGTATTGGGAATGGCCAGCGTAGGAGAAGACGAAGGACTCTCCCGGTATGCAGCAGAAGGATCAGGTCCGGGTCTGGTGGTCGACCTCCGTCGGGCTGGAGGCTTCTGGCGCGGTACCGGCGGTGTCGGCACCGTGCATCACTTGGCATTTCGCGCTGCCGGGGATGAAGAGCAGCTTGCCAAGCGGTCCGAGATCGAGTCGCGAGGCTTCGACATCACTCCCGTCATCGACCGCCAGTACTTTCATTCGGTCTACTTCCGCGAGCCGGGAGGAGTTCTGTTCGAGATTGCCACCGACGGCCCCGGGTTTGCTATCGATGAGGCGGTATCGGAGCTGGGCAGCCACCTGAAATTACCTCCGATGTACGAACCCAATCGGGGGCGCATCGAACTCGCCCTTCCTCCGCTCCGGCTCCCCCACGCTACCATGGAAGAAGGCAGATGAGTAGGCCGGATCTGGGGTTCATCCACCGCCTCGTGCCAGGAAGCCGCCCCGGGGCGGCGCCCGTTGTGCTGCTGCACGGCACCGGAGGAAACGAGAATGACCTGATTCCCCTGGGCCAGGCGCTTGCGCCCGGGGCCGCCCTGCTGAGTCCCCGGGGTCAGGTGCTCGAGAACGGAATGCCCCGCTTCTTCCGGCGGCACGCCGAAGGAGTGTTTGACCTGGACGACCTCCGGCGTCGAGCCGGGGAGTTGGCCCAGTTCATAGCCGAGGCTAGGGCGCATTACAATCTCGGTGACGCTCCACCGGTGG
>DASPKB010000030.1:0-2655 GCA_035628315.1 Gemmatimonadales bacterium
CGGATCCAGACCCTCGCCGCTCCTGCGGGGAGCTCAGCCTTCAGCTCTCCACCGGCTGCGGTTACACTTCCGCGAGCTGGGAATGCGAGACGATAGCTTCCATCAGCTGCCACCGACATGCTCTGCGGCTTGTCTGACACATTGAAAGCGATGATGGCGCGTTGGTCGCCGAGCACACGGTCGTACACCAGCAGACGCCGTTTATCGTCTGCAACGAGCCAGTCGAGAGCTCCGTCCACGAACAACCTGAGGTGCTGTTTCCGCAGGGTGATCAGCTCCCGGTATAGCCGGAGCAGCGAAGTATCGGGTGCCACCCGGTCGCGGCGACGGGACCGGCCGAACGGGTGCGCCACCTCGTCCTCGTAACGCAGGTCGGACCACACCAAAGGCTTCCGGTCGTCGGGGTCGTCAGCTCCCCACATGCCAACCTCGTCACCGTTCCAGATGTGCGGCGCCCCGATGTAGGTGAACTGCTGCACCAGTATCAGCTCCTGAATTCGCCGGGTGCGCTGGTCGGGCCGGTCTATCCGGTACTCCGGGTCTTCTCTGGGATTGTTGCGGTACTTGTACCGGCCGGGATTGTAGATCGAAGTACTGAAGCGCGGTGTGTCATGGCTCGCCGTCAAATTCATCATGGCTTTGAGGTTGGCCGGTTTGATCCCGATGTTCAGCGAGTCGAGACTGGCAGCATAGGATGAGGCAGTGAGGGCTGGCGCCCCGGCGAAGAAGCTGCGAGTGGGGACGTACCAGCGATAGTTCATCACCGCGTCGAACACGTCGCCCCGCAGCCAGGGCGACGGGTCGTACATCCGATCCGGCCAGGACTCCCACCAAACTTCGCCTACCAGGTAGGCCTCCGGATTATTGCTCCGAACGAATCTCCGGTAATCCCTCCAGAAGCCGAGCGGCACCATTTCGGCGACGTCGAGCCGGAACCCGTCCACCCCATCCGAGGGGTCTCCGTTACCGTCGGGATCCAGCCAGCGCCGGGTGACGTTGAACACCAGGTCTCTCACCTCCGGCCTGAGGTTCCCCTCGATTGGCCCGTGGGTGCGGCCCGTCGGCCGGCCGATCTTCTTCCACTCGGGAAGCCAGGGCACACCCGCCCATCCGCGGTAGCCAAACTCGCTGGTGTCCGGTGTTGACGGGTCATCGAAGCGCTGGATCTCGTACCAGTCTGCGAAGCGGGACGCCCGCTGCTTCGCGAGCACGTCCTGCCAGGCCCAGAAGGTGATCCCAGTGTGGTTCCATGAGTAATCCAGAATGATCCGCATGCCGCGGCGGTGGACCTCACGCACCAGGGCAAGGAACAGGCTGTCGGCGGCGGTCCAGCGCCAGGTTCCTGGATCGAGAGGATCTTCGGCCGCAATGCGGGTCTCGTCTCCCCGGGGGTCGGGGCCGAAGTTGCGATCGATGTGGTGATAATTCCGGGCGTCGTACTTGTGCAGAGATGGGGCGTCGTTGATCGGATTGAAGTACAGCGCCGTGACGCCGAGATCCTGGAGATAGTCCAGCCGGTCCATGACCCCCTGGAGGTCGCCGCCATAACGGCGGAACTGCACGGTGGCGTAGAAGTCCTTGCCGGTGGCCGCCGCCCAGGGCTCTTGGCGATACCAGTCCTGGGACCACGCTGTGGGACGCCACCCCTCGGGAGGGCGTTCGTCAGTCACCCCTTCGATGTCATGCGGAGTTGGATCGTTGGAGGGATCGCCGTTGCGAAACCGTTCGACGAAGATCTGATACCAGATCGCGTCTACCGACCAGGCAGGAACACGCATGCGCGGAGAATCTTGCTCCGGTGGATTCCCGCCGACGCACACCAGGAGGTAGAGCAGGCAAGTCGAGAGCAGAGTCATGCACACAAGATGCCGGTCCATTGCAAGGCCGTCGAGTCCGCATACTGGCATCAGGGTTACTCTACTGAATGAATTTTCTTGGCTGGATGGCGCTTGCAGGCGGGTTGCTGCTGCTCATGGCCCTCTCGTCGGCCTACCTCCGCAACCTGCCGATCTCCACCTCGGCGATCTACCTGGCACTGGGAGTAGCCATCGGGCCCCTGGGCCTCGACTGGCTTCGAATCGATCTCCGCGCGGACCTGGGCTGGGTCGAGCGGCTCACCGAGATCTCGGTCATTGTCGCCCTGTTCGTGGGCGGACTGAAGCTGAGGCTGCCACTCAAGGATCCGGCCTGGATCGCGGCTCGTCGACTCGGCGGACCAATCATGTTGGCCACCATCGCCGGCGTAACGCTCGCTGGACATCTGCTGTTCGGTCTGGATCCGGCAGTGGCGCTCCTGCTCGGCGCTGTGCTCGCCCCCACCGACCCGGTGCTGGCGGGCACCGTCAAGGTGAACAGCGCGCGCGATCACGACCGGATGCGCTACGGCCTCTCGGGCGAGGCGGGCCTCAATGACGGGGCTGCGTTTCCTTTCGTAATACTCGGCCTGCTCTGGGCCGAGCACGGCGGAGTCGGCGGATGGCTCGGCGAATGGGCGCTGCACCGCATCCTCTGGGCGGTACCCGCCGGCCTCCTGCTGGGATTCATCCTCGGCCGGGGGGTGGGCCGGCTCGCCATCTGGCTCCGGACCCACCAGCAGGACCCCGGCGCGCCGAGCGATTTCCTGGCCCTCGCACTGATCGCGTTGTCCTATGCGGG
>DASPKB010000031.1:0-5962 GCA_035628315.1 Gemmatimonadales bacterium
GGCGGTCCGCTGCTGGACTCGCGCGGGCAGGTCATCGGTATCAATACCGCCGTGGTCCGCGCACCGGGCGCGGAGGGGCTCGGATTCGCGATACCGATCAACCTGGCCAACGACGTGGTCGAGCAGATCCTCACCACCGGCCGGGTGCGGCGCGCTTTCATCGGAATCGAGTATCGGGACATCGAGCCGCAACTCGCGGCGCAGTTCGGAATTCCGGTGCGCGAGGGTGTACTCGTCGGAGTGGTGGGGCGGGGAACACCGGCGGAACGGGCCGGGCTGGAACCGGGCGATATTATCACCGCGATCGACGATGCCGAGGTCGCGCACGGGGGCGACCTGCGCGGGATCCTGCGACAGCGGAAGCCGGGTGACACGGTGACGCTTACTGTGGTGCGGGAGTCAGGGCGGGCTCGCGTCCGGCTTCAGCTCGCGGAAGCTCCGCAGTCCTGAGGCGAACTACCGGTAAATCAGTTCCAGCGGCGGCGACCGCCGTGAACCCCGAAACGAACGTCCTGGTAGACTAGGGCCCGAACCGGCCTGCCATTCCAGCGAGCGGGGCGGTATCGACCTCGAACGAGCGCCTGCTTGACCGGCGGGATGAACTCCGGGGCGCTGGCCCACAATACTTCGATGGTGTGCTCCGCCACCGTGCTGTCAGCCTCGATCACGAAGCGAACCTGCACCAGACCATCCACGCCCGCCGACGCGAGCCTCGACGGATACACCGGACTCGGCACCGAAATCGGCCAGGGACAGAGTGAGTCGGGAATGTCGGTCAGCGGTGCCACCAGGCCGTTCGCGAACGCGCTCGAATCGACCGCGCTCAGCTTCGCCGCTTCCCATAACGAGGCCAGCAGGGTGTCGGTAAACTGAGGGTCGGCGCGGATGACCAGCGGCTCGCTCTCTTCGCTCCGATGCAGCAGCCAGTAGATCTCGCCTCCCCGTTTCTTTGCGGGACGCTGGAGGGAGAGACCCGAGTGCCCGCCGAGGCCTGACAGCACTGGAGCCACCGGAGTAGTGCCGCCGCCGGACTCCACGAAATCCGCCATGGCGGCGACCCACCGCTCCATCGCAGCCGGGTCGAACCGGGTCGAAAACTGAACCCGCTTCCTCTTATGCTGGACCGTGGCGTAGAACTGCACACCCTGGAGGCTGTCGGGGAAGACCGAAACTACGACGCTCTGCGCGTCGAGATGGGCTACGCCCGGCAGCGACAGTTGCGCACTTGCAGGCGGCGCAATGGCAGTACTGCCCATCAGCACGGCAACGGCTGTGAGCGTACGAATAGGTAGAGTCTCCTACTGAGCCGTGAAGCGGTCCCTGCAGTTCATCGAAACTGACCCCAGCGCAGGAGCACCACCTTCCAGCCTTCGCTGCTCCCTCGCCAGCGCAGCGTGTACGGCGCGTGGAGGGTCCGGTCGCCGGTGCGGAGACGCCAGAATCCCTGCTCGAAAACGAAGGGACCCTCGGGTGTGTCGACTTGGGGAAATAGCCGCGATTCCTTTACCGAGGTATGGGCCGCCAGGGAAAGCAAGTACTCGATCGCGGCGGCTCCCTGCCGGGCTCGGGTGGCTGCACCACGAGATCGGGATGCAACAGCCGGCGGAGCGAGGCTGAATCATTGGAGACGAAGCTGGCAGCCAGCGCCGCGTGCTCCGACACCGGCTCGTCCGGCCTGGCATGACGCGCCGGCACCGGGCGGATCCGCTCGGAACAGGCCAGCATCAGCAGGAAAACAGAAATCCATCGGGCAGAGCTGATCAATTCCAGGAGACGACCACTCCGGGCAAAATCAGAAGATCATGCCGGAACACACTGCCTTCCTCGCGGTAGCGTGAGCCGTAGAAGTAGTTGCTCAGGGCCAGTTCCACGGCGAGCCATTGGCTCACGCGGAGCCGGGCTCCGCCCTCGAGCACGCCGCCCACATTTGCGTCGCTGGTCCGCAGGTTCTCGCCGGGCCCACCATACAGCATCAGGGCCGGTCCCGCGGCGGCGAAGAAATGCATGCGCCGGGCGGGCGACGTCCGGAGTGCGCCGCGGGCACTGATGTAGGTGGTGCGGTTGGCAAACCCGGGGGAGCTCGTTCTGGCGTTCTCCAGGCTGGAGGACCACTGCACCAGTTCGGCCGATCTGAATATCGACGAGCCGCCCCAGCTCTCGTTGGAGGAGCGGCTCAGCGCGAGCTGCACCCCGAGCGCGGGACGAATCCAGTAACCCATCCGACCGCCGAGCGCGCTGGCCTCACCCGGCGCGGCGTACATCCCTCCGAAGCCGTCGGTCACGACGCGATCCGCCTCTTCGCTGCGGTCCACGTGGACGCCGAGGTGACCCGCGATCTCGAACCGCGCGGGTGGAATGAGGGTACGGTCTACCGCTTCGCCGCGAAAACCGGGCGCTGGAGGTCGGGCCGCAAACCGCTGGACGTTTCGGCTAACTCCGAATAGGAAGTCCGTGGTATTCCCGGTCCACGGCCTCACCGCCCGAATCCTCAGCTGACCCAGCAGGCCCCAGTTCTGGCTCAGATCAACCCGGGTTCCAGCCACCGCGTGCAGCGTCAGGGATCTCTGCTGCGCACCCTGGAGTCCGATCGAGGCGCCCGCGCCGGCACCGAGAAAGGGATGGAACGATCCGAGCCCGAGCTCGCCCTGAAGGCTGATCTCGGGAAACAGCAGGATGGTGCGTTCGCCGAACTGGCTCCGGTAGCTGAAGAACGTCAGCCCTGGCTCGATCACGAAGCCGCGAGGTTTCCGCCAGGCCAGGAACGCTCCTCCGGACGTTCCGGTGCCGGTGCCGGACAGGTCATAGGGCGCGGGGCCGGCGGCCAGCTCGAGGGTGAGCCGTCCCTGAGCCGCGGCCGCAGGGCCGGTCGCGGAGATCCCCGACAGAACTGTGATAAGGAGGACCGGGTAGGAAAGGGACCGTTTCATGGGCACTCCTTCCGGCCGTCGTCGGTCAGCGGCGCCAGGTCGGATCGCTTGGGTGGTAAAAGAACTTACCGCCCGATACCCGGCGGGGGAACGCCAGCTACCCCCTGGAAGACGATGTCGGTCAGCGAGCGGTTGAGCTCCTGCCGCCACTTCTTCTGTACGTTGTTCGACGCCCAGACGATGATCACGCGATCGTCCGGAAACCAGAGAATCTGGGTAGCCCCGTGGCGGAGGCCGCCGCCCTTGTGCCGGCGCAAGCGGCCATCGGCTGTGTCGGTGTGCCAGCCGTAACTCTCCTCGGACCAACGAGTGAACATCTTCTTCCGGGCCGAAGCGCCGAGGACCTTTCCTTCATCAAGTGCCCGAACCCAGCGGTAGACGTCACCCACGCCCGCGACCAGTCCGGTAGCACCCCGGTTGCCCCAGCCGTACGGTTCCGAGGCGGAGGCAACCGGCCCCTCGGGTGAGGCAGCGTACTGCCGCGCCCGCCGCGGATCGGTGTCAGGGATATCAGGCAGGAATCCGGCTGTGTTCATACCTGCCGGTTGGAGGAAGACGCGGCGGAGATACTGCTCGAACGGTTCCCCCGCGGCACTCTCGACGATGGCCGCAAGCAGGGCGTAACCGGCATTGGTGTAGCGGTAACGCTCTCCCGGCGGCGACTCGGCGGGGACCCGCTTGACGTCCGCCAGGAAACGATCGCGATCCGGACCGCTGTAGAGATCCGTTCCCTCGACCACCAGGCCGGCGGTGTGGGTTGCCAGATGGTGTACGGTCGCCCGGTCTTTAGGCGGAGGAAAGTTGCCGAGGAAGCGCGATATGCGGTCGGTGGTCGCCAGCTTTCCGTCGGACTCGAGCTGAAGGATCGCGGCAGCGGTCAAGGTTTTGGTGATTGAGGCCATCTCATACAACGTCTCGGCCTCGTTGCGCTTCCGGTTCTCGAGATCGGCGAAGCCATAGCCGGCGTGGAGCACGACGTCCCCCCGCACTGCGACTAAAACGCTGCCGGAGAAGCCCTGCTGCTCGTAGGACTCGAGCCGGGCGTGCAACTGCCGGCCCAGAGTCCCAGCAATTGTGTTTGTGGTCGACGGCTGTCCAGGCGAGCCGGCGGGACGTTGGCAGGCGCACAAGCCGGTTACTGCGGCCATCAGGAGAGGGTACCAAACGAGGAGAGGTCCGCCGCGGCCAAATTCTGAAGAGGCAGAGCACGCGTTATAGTGCGGTCGCAGCCCGGATGGCGACTCCCGACCCGACCGACGGAAGAAGCCGCGGCTCATGGGGCGGTGAAAGTTTAAGCCGCGCGGTCCAGTGCCGGCTTCTCCGGTTGCGTCCTGATCTGCTCGGCGCGCCGTTCCAGATCCCTCAGGATGATGAGCTGAGCCAGGGCGATCGCCTGCTCGAAGCTCGCAGCGGCTGGTAAGCCGTCGTAGTTCTTCGGCATGGAATCCTCCGTTTCCGTCGATTGCCGATCACCAGCGAAGGAACGACAGCGCTGTCGCTGGGGTTGCGTCCTCGAAACCGCCGTTAGCTTGACGTGGTTCGGAGTTCACAGCCGCCTTCCCGCGAGATTCCGCCGAGCTCGAGTCTGGCCCCGCGGGCCATTGCTGTCCCGCGAGATCGCCACGCTGCGCGACGTAGCATGCGGGACGGCGAACCTTCATGCATCGGGCGTGCCAGACCGCGCAGCGGTCGACCCGCTTCGCGAATTGTGCGACCAGAGGCAACAGTCTCAACGCTTTCCTTATATATCACGCGCCCAGAGAGGAAATGCAGACGGACTCGATCGAGTTCCCCGGGCCGCCTTGAAGTGTCACCTGCACACAATTAGTTACCCCGGTGAGAACACTCGCCCGGAAAGATCAAGGAGCAAACTTCCGCTTTCCCGGCCACATTCCGGCGAGCACAAACCTTCTGGTAAACGACCGTCCCAGCATTCAGGGTAACCGGCTCGGAATTTCATCTGCCGGAGTCAACCCCGATCGGGTAGGGCTCGAGACGGCACTGCTCCGGTCGCAAAAGCAACTGAAAGGCTCCGCGCGAAGCCTGTCAGAGGTCACTCCGCGTGGGTCCGGCTCGCGTTTCCTTTATATAGAGCCCGAAAACTGGTCGTTACCCATCGGCGTCGATGCGACAGAGTCGTAGTTGGCCGGTCAGGGGCGGATACGATCCGGCAGGGCCTGCATTCCAGTTGGCAAAGGAATCATCTCGGCTGCACCACCGGACGCTTGATCTGTCAGATCCCGGTTTTCATTCGCCAGATCCGGCGTTCTTATGGAAGGCCTCGCATCGGCAGGGCCGCCTCCGCGTTTCGCTCGCCAGCGTCCGCTTACGACCCGAACCACTCATCGCGGGAGGAGTAAATCCACGCGCGCGAGCTGTCACGGTTCGCATCTGCTCGGTCAGCATCGGCGTTTCAGTTGTCAGCCTCCAAAATTTTCCGGCCCGAACGCGATTTCAGTTTCCGGGACGCGATTGCAACTGACCGGCTCGCAATCCGGCCTGGCACACACGCGATCCGATCAGTCACTACTCCGCTTTGAAATGTTTGTGATGGCGGATCGCGAGCACGCAAGACTTGGCACGATCCTCGCCATTTCTTTTTCCGCCGAACGGATGATCGGATCCGTTCGACTGTTGTCTTCTCATGTCCGCCGGAGTGCCGATCACCGTCCGGCCAGTCACGAGGGAGTCATGAGGGCGAGGACCCGCAGGAAGCTCGAGATGGGAGCTCGAGTGCTGGAGTTCAGCCGGCAGCATCCGGATCCCAGTCCGGGGTACGCGGCAGCAGCGGCGCGTCTGGAGGAGCTGTTGAGACGCGCGGCCGAGCTGGCGCGGCAACAGCTGGACGGTGTGACAGAGGTGCACGCGGCGACTGCCCGGAAGCGGGAGCTGCGACGCCTGATGAAGCTGGGCCATCTGAATCACGTGATCAGCGTTGCCAGGGTGGCGTCAGTGGAAGATCCCGAGCTGCTCCAGAAGTTCGACTTTCCGGATGAGGCCACCTCCTATCTCTCATTTCAGGCTGCGGCCACCGG